>JAFVHO010000184.1 GCA_017474485.1 Prevotella sp. | reverse complement strand
GTACTGAAAGACTGTCGGTTAGATGCTTCTGGATGCTGTTGCCCGCATCATAAGACTATTCCTTATCCGATGCCCATTAGCTTTTATTAACGGCATCCAACTGCTGATTACTGAAGCTGTAATGAGGACTGAGTAGTTACACTTTTGAGTAGTGGATTGACCTTTGGTCACCCGTTTTCGCGACTCGGCAATGCTTAAGCACGCTTAGCATTGCCCTCGCTGCTCAGTGGATTCCACCCCTGTGCTTTGAGCTCGAATTCCTGATCATCGCGGGTGACGAGGATATGGCCGAGGCTTGCATTGGTAATGTGACCAATCAGCTTTATATCCTCCATGTCCTGTATCTTTTCGTGGTCGCCGATGGGCACGGTGAACAGCAGTTCGTAGTCCTCACCGCCATTGAGGGCGCAGGTGGTGACGTTCATGTTCAACTCCTCGGCCATGACTGCCGTCTGGTAGTCGATGGGAATCTGTTTCTCAAAGATGCGGCAACCCACCTTGCTCTGCTTGCAGATGTGCATGAGCTCTGAGGACAGACCATCGCTGATGTCCATCATGGCTGTGGGACGGATGCCTGACTCGCGCAGACGTTGGACGATGTCGCCACGGGCTTCCGTCTTCAGCTGGCGCTGCAGCAGGTATTCCTTGCCTGCGAAGTCAGGCTGAAAGTCTTTCTGACTTGAGAATTGAGAATTGAGAATTGAGAATTGTTTCTCATCCCCAGTAGCTTTGGCCGCAGCCATTTTTTTCTGTAAATCATCCAGTTGTCCGTAGTATACGGACTTTTCGCGCTCCAGCAGTTGCAGACCCATATAGGCGGCGCCGAGGTCACCAGAGACACAGATGAGGTCGGTCTCCTTGGCACCGTTGCGATAGATGATGTCCTCCTTGCGGGCCTCACCGATACAGGTAATCGAGATGGCCAGGCCCGTATACGACGAGGTGGTGTCGCCACCTACGATGTCGACGCCCCATTTGTCGCAGGCCATGCGCAGTCCGCTATAGAACTGTTCCACGTCTTCAACGGTGAAGCGCTTGCTGAGTGCCAGCGATACCGTCATCTGACGTGGCGTGCCGTTCATGGCGAAGATGTCGCTGATGTTCACCATGGCCGACTTCCAGCCTAAATGCTGCAGGTCGATATACGTCAGATCGAAGTGGACGCCCTCCATCAGCATGTCGGTGGTGACAAGCACTTCACTGTCTGGGTAGTGAAGTACGGCGCAGTCATCGCCTACGCCGTACTTTGTTGATTCGTTTTGGGGCTTGATATCCTCCGTGAGGCGGTCTATCAGCCCGAATTCTCCTAATGATGCTATTTCCATTATTTTTCTTTTTTGCAGCGGACTACAGGACTAAAGGACTTATTCTTTTTCCCCAATAGCGTAGTCTAAAAGAGTCCTTAAGTCCTGTAGTCCTTGCTAAATTCTTACGCGGTACGCTTAATCATTTCGCGCATGATTTCAGTCATCAGTGGCTGAGCCTTGTCGGCAGCCTCCTGAACCTCCTCATGGCTAACCTCTACAGGATTGTCGAAGCCGCCAAGGTCGGTAACGACGCTGATGCCGAAGGTCTTGATGCCGCAGTGGTGGGCTACAATCACCTCAGGAACGGTCGACATACCTACGGTGTCGCCACCCAAGGTACGGTACATCCTATATTCTGCAGGTGTCTCGAACGTGGGACCTGTCGTGCCGACATAGACGCCATAGACCAAACGGATATTCTTCTCCTTTGCAATCTTGGTTGCCAGGTTGATGAGCTCGTGGTCGTAAGCTTCGTGCATATCTGGGAAGCGTGGTCCTGTGGGGAAGTTCTTGCCACGCAGCGGATGCTCGGGGAAGAAGTTGATATGGTCGGTAATAACCATCAGATCGCCAATCTTGAAGGCAGGATTCATGCCACCGGCAGCATTCGAGACAAAGAGTGTCTTGATGCCCAGTTCGTACATGACGCGTACGGGGAAGGTCACTTCCTTCATGTTGTATCCCTCGTAGTAGTGGAAGCGGCCCTGCATAGCCATGATGTCTACGCCACCCAGTTTGCCGAAGATGAGGGCACCAGCGTGACCCTCGACGGTAGATACGGGGAAGTTAGGAATCTGACTGTAGGGGATTTCCAACTTATCGGTTATCTCGGAAGCTAATTGTCCGAGGCCTGTTCCCAGAATGATTGCGGTTGTTGGACTTGTGGTCATCTTTGCCTTTAGCCAAGATGCTGTTTCTTGAATTTTTTCGTACATAGTCTCTGATTTGTTGGTTAAACGTATCTTCTTGGTCCTGCATGAAGTTGATGCGTACAGGCAGGATATATGTATTCTTCTTGATCTCGTCGCTCAATCCCTCGACATGATCCAGACGTGTGGCGTCCTTCTCTGTCGTAATGATGAGTTTGGGAGAGGGCAGTGATGCAAACGTGTCGTTGATGAGCTGAACGTCCTTCCTGGCAAACTGATGATGGTCGGCAAAGGTAAGCGGTGTGAGGTGTGATGTGAACGGGGAAAGGTCATGCTCCAATTGCTCAGGCGACGCGATACCTGTCAGCAGCAACACATGCGCGTCGTGCAGGCTGTCGAGTGGGGGAATGTTTGCTGCCCTTTTCTGGAACAAGGGCCGCAAGGCGGCATACTCCAAAGTAGTGAAGTACAGACGCTGATAAGGATAGAGGTTCATGGCCTTGGTAACGACACGATACTCCATCGGCTTCAGGTCCTTGGGGCACTTGGTCACGATGACGATGTCGGCACGGTCCTTACCGCTTAATGGTTCGCGCAACCGACCTGCAGGCAACAGCTTGTCGTAGATAATCAGACGGTGGTAGTCGACCAGCAGGATATTGATACCAGGCTTCACGTAACGGTGTTGGAAGGCATCGTCGAGCAGGATGACATCGAGTTTGGAGTCCTGTTCTGTCAATATGTCGATGCCGTGGCAACGGTTCTTGTCGACAGCAATGGTGATACCAGGGAATTTCTGCTTCATCTGATAGGGCTCGTCGCCTATTTCCGGCATCGTGGTCTGCTTGTCGGCCTTGATGAATCCCTTGCTCTTACGCTTGTAGCCTCGGCTGAGCACAGCCACACGGAACTGGTCTTTCAAAAGACGTACCAGATACTCCACATGTGGCGTTTTGCCCGTGCCACCAACAGTGATATTGCCCACGCTGATAATGGGAATCTGGAAGGAACGCGTCTTCAGAACCCCCATCTCAAACAGGGTGTTGCGCAGTTTGGAGACCATGCCATACAACCAACTCAGCGGTAATAGCCACTTGTTGATCTTGATGAAGTCACCTTCTACAATCCTATATCTCTTGTTCTCGTTCAATTCCTAATTCCCAATTATCGATTATCAATTGTCAATTGTCAATTCTCAATTCTCAATTAATAGTGATATAGTAGGGCAGACGAGCCTGAATAGCGCTCTGGCGGTTCATGGTCTTCACCAGTCGCAGTGGCTCGTAGTATTCGCCCAGAGCCTGACGTAACTCGGTGTCAAGATAGCTACCTTTGTTACCTTGTTCGAGCAGGCTTTCCCACCAGTCAACAGGCTCAGGATAGCCCGTTGTGTGATACTCCTTCAGCTTGGCCAGTTCGGCAGCTTTCTTGACGGCATCGTCCAGTGAACCGATAGCGTCCACCAGTTTGATGCCCAGAGCATCGTTGCCCAGCCATACACGTCCCTGTGCAATCTCCTCAATCTGTTCGACAGACTGCTTGCGTCCATCGGCCACACGCTTACGGAACAATTCGTAACCACGACCGATATACTGGTCGAGCAGTGCTAGTTCCTCAGCATTGAAGGGACGGGCTATCGTGCCAAAGGCAGCATGTTTGTTGGTCTTCACCTCGTCGAACTTCACACCCAGTTTCTCTGTCAGCAGTCCGCTAAAGTCGGGGAACATGCCGAAGATACCGATAGAACCAGTGATGGTGGTGGGCTCAGAGTAGATGTAGTTGGCACCACAGCTGATGTAATAGCCACCGCTGGCAGCATAGCCACCCATCGAGACAACCACAGGCTTCTTGGTTTTCAGCTGGGTCACGCTACGCCAGATTTGTTCTGAGGCATAAGCCGAACCACCAGGCGAGTTGACACGCAATACGACAGCCTTCACGTTATCGTCGTTCATCAGTGACTCCAGGTCCTTGCAAACGGTGTTGGCCACGATGTTGTGTCCATCCTCCAGCAGGCTGGTCGTCTCTGAGTCGACAATCTCGCCGTAGGCATAGTAGACGGCAATCTGCTCGCCCTCCTGCTTCTTGCCTTTCACGTTCTTCATGTCGGCCAGTGTCAACTGAGGAATCTCGTCATCCTTTTCAAGTTTCAGCAGTTGCTTGATTTCACCCTTCACCTCGTCGGTATATATCAGTTTGTCCACCAGCTTCATCTTAACCAGCTCGTCCTGCTCTGCCAGAGCTACAAAACGATCGGCATAGGCATTCAATGAGTCTACGGAAATCTTTCTGCTATCGGAAACGTCCTTCAGCATCACCTTCCAGATACCAGTCATATAGGCTGTAACCTGTTCACGGTTGGGCTCGCTCATCTTGTCGGCAGTCATCATTTCAGGGGCACTCTTATATTTGCCCACCTTACAGAGCTGATATTTCACACCGAACTTGGCCAACAGATCCTTGACAAAGTAGGGTGTTGAGGCCAGACCATGCCAGTCAACCATACCCTGTGGGTTCAGGAATATTTTATCGGCGACACTACATATATAGTAGGTAGTCTGAGTATAAGAGTCTGAATAAGCTACAATCCACTTGCCGCTCTTCTTGAAGTCGAGCAGGGCCTCGCGGATAGCGTGACTGGATGCAGGGGTGTCGCTTGAGAACATGCCAGCCTCGATATAGATACCCTTGATGTCTTTGTTATCCTTGGCCTTTTTGATGGCACTGATGATGTCGTCCAGTCCCAGGTTCTCGCTCACCTGACCCGTCAGCATGCCAAACGGATCGTCAGCAGCACGCTCGTCCAGTTGTCCGGAGAGCATCAGTGTGAATACGGAGTTCTCAGCTACTTTAGTACTGCCGGCACTCGATGCCACCAATCCTACCATGGAGATGACGCTGATAATGGCCATGATAATGCCCAGCACAATGATACCTGTGATGGTGGCCAATACACTTTTCAGAAAGTCTTTCATATTACGATAAATGATATAATGATGTCATAGTTTGTGCAAAGTTAGTAAAACTTTTTTGAAAGGCACACTTTTTTAAGTCTTTTTAAGCGCTTTTTTACATCGTCGACTTCAGAATGATGCCGCCATTAGGTTGTATGACGACCTTTGCCTTGCCTCCCTTGTCGAACTTCAACTGGCGCAACTGCGGTCCTTTCTTAACATCGTCCACATAGTAGTCGACGGTCTTGCCTGCCCACTCGGGCATCTGGATGGTCAGCGTCTTGGCCTGTGGCTCAGCATTCAGACCTGCGACGTACCAGTCGTTATCATGACGACGGGCCAGCACGACATACTTGCCGGGATAGCCGTCCATGAAACGGGTATCATTCCACGTCGTCGGCACCTGCTTCAGGAAATCCAGTTCAAACTGTGGCAGTTCCTCAAGGTTGTTAGGCTGCATAGCGATACACTGGATGCGTGTCTGGGTAGTGATAGCTGCAGCCATCTCAAAGATGTCAGTGGTATAACGGCGGTGGCGACTCTTGTTGTCGCGCGACAGATATTTGTTCATGATGGTGCCACCCCAGTCCATCGGACCCATGGCGTTGCGGATGAAGGGGTGCATGCACAGTTCAAAAGCCTCGCTTTTGGCGTGACCCTCGCTGAAGTACACGTTCTCAGAGGCCAGCACTGCCTCGGAGGCTATGTAGTTGGGATACATCATCTCCCAACCGCGTGGCATGGTGCATCCGTGGAAGATGACCTGCAAACCGTAACGGTTGGCGTCGAAGAGGATGTCCTCGTAGAGCTGCATGGTACACTGCTTGTCGCCACCGAAGAAATCGACCTTGATACCCTTTACACCAATCTTCTGAAGCCACGCCATTTCCTTGTCGCGTGCAATGGCTGTTGACATACAGTCGCGTGGTGTCTGTGGTGCGTCGTTCTCGTAGCCGTTAGAGTTATACCACAGCATCAAGTTTACACCCTTCGACTGGGCGTATTTCGACAGTTCTTCTATTTTGTCACGACCTATGCGCTCGTCCCACCAGTTATCCACCAGACAGTATTCGAAGCCCATAGCGGCAGCGAGGTCGACAAATTGCACCTGATCGTTGTAGTTGATGCTCTCGTCCTGCCAAACGAGCCACGACCACGTGTAGCGTCCTGGCTTGTATTCGGTCGACGGCTCGTACTTGGCCGGCAGTGAGGGCAGACAGTATTTGCTCTCGACAATAGGTTTCAGCGAAGAACCGATGACAATGGTGCGCCACGGTGTGGTGTAGGGCAGGGGAATGCCGGCAAAAGGTGTGCCGTTGCCGTTGTTCTCACCTGCTTGTGGGAAGGCAATAGTGTAACCCGTCTCGGCATTGTAGTCGCTCAGGTGGCTACCCACATAACTGCCATCGACGCCAACCTCACTGACTAGCACCCAGGCATTCTCGTTATTTACAGGCACACGGAAGAGACATGGGAATGTATAGCCCTGTCCAAAGCGCGAACGGTCGGTCATTGGGGCATCGGCTTTGTAGTCCTCCTCGTAGCTGGGCTTTGTGCGTTCCCATCCCGTCATGGGACCAATCTGCGGACAAAGGAATGTGCTGGTATTCTCTGGGAAATTGAACGATGATACCTCACGACGGATGACGCCACACTTCGGATTCTCGCCTGGACGAGGAATCTCGTAACAATAGGCCACACTGGTAGATGTTACTTGGAAGATGACAGACATCTGCTGTCCTTTGGCATTCGTGAACGGCACGGTGTAGCGTACGGCACTCATACCGCTCTTCTTTCCATCAGGTTTCCTAACGGTCATGTCACGAAACTGTGTCTTGATGTCGCCCATCTTCAGCCCCTTCGTAAAGTCGCCGAAATTGGCCTCAAAGCCTAAGCGCGAAGGTGCCATTACCTGCACACCTTCATAGGTAACGCTGTAGGTGGCAAGTCCACCGTCATCACTGATTGTCAACTCTGTCTTGTTGCCAACAGAGGGCAAGGTTCTCGTCTCTGCCATCATGGGGACGGCGACCAGCAGCAAGGCTGCGAAAGCTGAAAGTCTTTTCATAAAAACGTGGTCTTAAGTTTATGCGTACGCGTGCATTTTTATTAAAATATGGTGCAAAGATACAAATAATAATCAAAACAACCTGCGTTTATTCAAAAAAAGTACAAAATATGGTTGATTCTGCCAATATGTCAGTCTTGTCTTGGTTGGCACGATTTTAGCTATGATGAGGTCAGAAAGTTTAAATTCTAACATTAAATAAAAAAAAGTATTATGAACATCAAACCATTAGGAGACCGTGTGCTGGTAGTGCCTGCACCGGCTGAAGAGAAGATTGGTGGAATTATTATTCCAGACACCGCAAAAGAGAAACCCCTGCATGGAACCATCAAGGCCGTTGGTCAGGGTACCAAGGACGAAGAGATGGTGCTGAAGGCTGGCGACGAAGTGCTGTATGGCAAGTACTCTGGCACAGAACTGGAGTTCGAGGGTGAGAAGTATTTGATGATGCGTCAGTCTGACGTGCTCGCAGTGATTGAAAAGTAAAAAGGTAAAAAAGTAAAAAAGGTAAAAGAGTTATGGCAAAAGATATTAAATTCAATATTGACGCCCGCGATGCTATGAAGCAGGGTGTAGACCAGTTGGCCAATGCAGTAAAGGTAACGCTTGGTCCTAAGGGTCGTAATGTAGTGATTGAGAAAAAGTTCGGTGCTCCTCAGATTACTAAGGACGGTGTAACCGTTGCTAAGGAAATCGAGTTGGAGGACAAGTTCGAGAACACAGGTGCCCAGCTCGTTAAGAGCGTGGCTTCTAAGACGGGCGACGACGCTGGTGACGGTACGACAACTGCTACCATTCTGACACAGGCTATCGTTACTGAGGGTCTGAAGAATGTGACCGCTGGTGCCAATCCTATGGACCTGAAACGTGGTATCGACAAGGCTGTGAAAAGCGTTGTTGACTTCATTCAGAAGAATGCCGAGCGCGTAGATGACAACTACGACAAGATTGAGCAGGTAGCTACCGTTTCTGCCAACAACGACGAGGAGATTGGTAAGTTGCTGGCTGAGGCCTTCCGTAAGGTTTCCAAGGACGGTGTTATCACTATCGAGGAGAGCAAGAGTCGCGACACCCACATTGGTGTTGTCGAGGGTATGCAGTTCGATCGTGGTTACCTGTCTGGCTACTTCGTAACCGACTCTGAGAAGATGGAGTGTGTAATGGAGAATCCTTACATCCTCATCTACGATAAGAAGATTTCTAACATCAAGGACTTCCTGCCCATCCTGCAGCCCGCTGCTGAGAGTGGACGCCCCTTGCTGGTGATTGCTGAGGATGTTGACTCTGAGGCTCTGACCACACTGGTTGTCAACCGTCTGCGTGGTGGTCTGAAGATTTGCGCTGTCAAGGCTCCTGGCTTCGGCGACCGTCGTAAGGCTATGCTCGAGGACATTGCTACTCTGACTGGTGGCGTCGTTATCAGCGAGGAGAAGGGTTTGAAGCTGGATCAGGCTACCCTCGAGATGCTGGGTACTTGCGACAAGGTGACTGTTTCTAAGGACAACACCACCATCGTCAATGGTGCTGGCGACAAGCAGGCCATCCAGGACCGTATCGCTCAGATCAAGAAGGAAATCGAGCTCACCACCTCTTCTTACGACAAGGAGAAACTGCAGGAGCGTCTGGCCAAGTTGGCTGGTGGCGTAGCAGTGCTCTACGTTGGTGCTAACTCAGAGGTTGAGATGAAGGAGAAGAAGGATCGCGTTGATGATGCTCTCTGCGCTACTCGTGCTGCTATCGAGGAGGGTGTTGTTGCTGGTGGTGGTACCACCTACATCCGAGCTCAGCAGGCTTTGGCTGATGTGAAGGGCGACAATGCTGACGAGCAGACTGGTATAAACATCATCTGCCGTGCAATCGAGGAGCCTCTGCGTCAGATTGTCAGCAATGCTGGCGAAGAGGGTGCCGTTGTCGTACAGAAGGTTCGCGAGGGCAAGGGTGACTTTGGTTACAATGCCCGTCTCGACAAGTACGAGGACCTGCGCGAGGCTGGTGTCATCGATCCCGCTAAGGTGGCTCGTGTAGCTCTGGAGAATGCTGCAAGTATTGCTGGCATGTTCCTGACCACTGAGTGCCTCATTTGCGACAAACCCGAGAAGGAACCCGCTATGCCAATGGGTGGTGCACCAGGTATGGGAGGTATGATGTAAAGTGCTGATTTTGTAAACTATAGATAACAAAAATGCGGGTGTTGGCTAAAAAAACTGACACCCGCATTGACATAAATCAAAATCGTTATCAGTTTCTTTTGAAAATGTTTGGATAGTGCATAAAAAGTTCATACCTTTGCACCGTCGAAAGGAGAAATCCGAGTAAACTATAGATTGAAGTTGAATAACAAGAGATATTTTTTTGATTTGTTTTAGTAGATTAGTTTTTAAGTAGTTTGTTTAAAAAATCGGCTGTCGTGATGACAATCGATTTTTTTTTATTATCTTTGCACTCGAAAAGAAACGAAATGATGAAGTGCAATATCATAATAAATAAGGTAAAGCGTTGGACGAGGGGTGTATTGCCTTTCTGTTTGCTTACTTTCCTCCCCATTCATCTTGTGTCACAGAACTACCGTCCATCGGGGCAGGCTTTTGTGTGTTCCAATGGACAGAACCGCTATACGCGTGCCTTGTATGGCAGCCATACGGAGTGGCGTGTAGAAACCAGTGATCGTCCTGTGTTTGCACTTTATAAGAAGAACAACAACCGCAATATCCGTTTGCGCGTTAATAACGTTGCACTCGACTCTACCACCCAGTGTGATGCCAGCTATGAGGCAGGCATGCGCAGCTACATCGTTCGTGACAAGCGATGGGGCAATGGCGCTATTGTTCGTGTAAAAGTGGTGGCTTCGCAGACATTAGAGCGTGCCTTGTGGCGTATTCAGGCAACAGGCTTCAAAAGCGACCCGCAGTTGCAGGTTGTTGTAAGTAATATCAAGAATTCCAAACTCCACCGTAACGGCGATATCGGTGTGGATGCTGCCGATGCCTTTGAGGCTGACGGTAAGAAACCCGTGCAGGATTTTGGCGGTATATTGCAGGAAAATGTCTGCTATCTTTGTGCCAATGGTCAGACGTTGAAGTTTATTGACGATGACGAAGGTGAACGCCTCTTTGAAGCTGACGAGAAGGCTATGAAGCAGTTGGCTGGTCGTATCACGTTCCATACCCCCGATCCTTATATTAATACGTTAGGTGGTGCCCTGGTGGTGGCTGCCGATGGCGACTGGGACGGAGAAACGTGGCTGCATGGCTGTATTGGCTGGCGTATGCCGTTGGCTGGATGGCGTGCAGGCTATCTGGGAGATGTGTTGGGTTGGAACGACCGTGCCAAATCCCATTTCGATGCATACGCCCAAAGTCAGGTCAAGAATGTGTCGCCTGACATTCCGCATCCTACACAGGACCCCAAGCAGCAGATGGCACGTTCGGAGAAACGTTGGCATACGCAGATGTATTCCGACGGCTATATCTGTCGGAATCCGAATCGCAACGACCAGATGCACCACTATGATATGAACCTCAACTACATTGACGAGTTGTTGTGGCATTTCCAGTATGATGCTGACAAGGCGTATCTCAAGAAGATGTGGCCTGTCTTGAAGAGTCATCTGGCTTGGGAGAAGCGTAACTTCGACCCAGATGGCGACCATCTCTACGATGCCTATTGCTGTATTTGGGCCAGTGATGCGTTGTATTATAGTGGTGGTGCCGTGACCCATTCGTCGGCCTACAACTACCGTGGCAACTGCTTGGCAGCTCGTATAGCCCAACTTATCGGCGAGGACCCACAGCCCTATCGGACGGAGGCCGATGCCATCTTGAAGGCTATGAACGACCGCTTGTGGCTGAAGGACAAAGGCCATTGGGCAGAGTATCAAGACCTGATGGGGTTGAAACGTGTCCACGAAAGTGCTGCCGTTTGGAGCATCTACACACCGATTGATTGTGGCGCATGCAGTGCCCAACAGGCTTATCAGGCCACCAAGTATATTGATCGTGAGATACCGCATATTGCGGTTGCCAATACTGGGCTCCATACCATTGCAACATCGAACTGGCTGCCTTACTCGTGGAGCATCAATAATGTTGCTGCTGCCGAGGTCATGCATACGGCACTGGCTTATTTCGTAGCTGGACGTTCTGAAGAGGGTTTCCGACTGATGAAAGCCAACATCCTTGACCAGATGTATTATGGTCGTTCGCCAGGCAACTTCGGGCAGGTTAGTAAGTATGATGCTGCCCGAGGCGAGTGCTATCGCGATTTTGGCGACTGTATCGGCATTTCTGCCCGTACACTCATTCAGGGCTTGTTTGGCATTCAGCCTCGTGCCCTTTTTGGCGACTGCGTGCTGCAGCCCGGTTTTCCTGAGTCGTGGGATTCGGCTTCTGTCCACACACCGTACATTGACTATAGTTTCCGTCGTAATGGCGACCAGCTAGTGTTCGATGTGACCCAGCGCTTTGTCCAACCTTTGAAGATTGTGCTCCGTCTCAATCTTGGCTTAGGCCAGTTCTTAGATGTCCAGGGTAATACCGATGCTCATCAGGTTATACGTGTCAAGGCGCCTGTCAAGTTGCCTGATGTTGAGATGACATGGGTTTACGAGATGCCTTCTCGTGAACCTGCCAACGGACTTGAAGAACCGGAGGCTGGTGTTAAATATAATAAGGTGGCCATTGACAAACTGCTCAATGCCAATGTGGCAGATATCTTCAAAAACGAGTATCGTTCGCCGCGTCCGCCATACACCACTTTGCAGATACCTTTGCAGGGAGTAGGAGAGTGGTGTCATCCGCAGATGCGTCCAGAGATTAACGACTCTGTGTTCCGTTCGCTGATTGTCAAGGACGAGCTGTCGCTTGTAGGCATTCCTTTCCGTTCATTGGCTACGGGGCAGAACATCATTTATACCTCGTTGTGGGACAACTATCCCGATTCTGTCAGCATTCCTATCAACAATTCCGCTTCGAAAGCGTGGCTCCTGATGGCAGGCTCCACTAACCATATGCAGTGTCATATTGCCAATGGTATCGTGGTGGCACAGTATAAGGACGGCACGTCTGACACGCTGCAACTGGTCAATCCTGACAACTGGTGTCCTATTGAACAGGATTATTATGTGGATGATAAGGCTTTCTGCACCGTCAGCCCTCGTCCGTACCGCATCTCGTTGGGTACGGGTAAGATCAGTCGCGATCTTGGCAAACTGTTAGGTATTAAGGGTGTCGAGCCCCGTCTGATTCCTGGTGGTGCAGCCCAGTTGTTATGCCTGCCTCTTGACCCCAAGAAGAAGGTCGTTTCGCTCACTTTACGCACCCTCAGCAACGATGTCGTCATCGGTCTGATGGCTGTGACCCTGCAACGTTGAGTGTGAAACGTTAAAAAAAGCTATGCAATCATTTATTTTAATGTTCATTGTTCTTTTGTTTAAGTTTTATTTTGTACTTTTGCATCCGTATCTGACTAAACATTACTTTATATAATATTTATTTATGAACAACGTACCTAAAATTAAGATTGGAATCGTCGCCGTATCTCGCGACTGTTTCCCCGAGTCATTGGCTGTTAACCGTCGTAAGGCCGTTATCGCTGAGTATGAAAAGAAGTTTGGTAAGGACGGCATCTACGAG
>JAFVHO010000183.1 GCA_017474485.1 Prevotella sp. | reverse complement strand
TGCCCGAGCTGTACACGGCTCTGACTCAGGCCAAGGTGATTAAGGAGGCGGCCCTGCGCAGCGGCGTGAGCCGAGGCGTGATGCAGGCCTGCTGGGATGCAGCTGGCGAGGTCATCAAGGCATGGGCAACCGAAGGCCACTCTGTGGCGCTGCCTGGACTGGGAACCATGCGCTTCGGACTGCGCGCCAAGAGCGTAGCTGACGTGAACAAGGTGAAGACAGGACTGATTACGAGTCGCCGCATCATCTTCACGCCTGACGTTGACCTGAAGGACGAACTGGCTAAGACCGCCGTACAGATTACCTGTTTCGACCGTACGGGCAAGGAGGTGAAGCGCGTGACCTCGACTGACGAGGGCAACGTGGAGGACCCTGAGCAGGAGAACGGAACCACGAACTCAGGGAACAACGGATCTACGGAGAACGGCGGCACCCAGAACGGCGGTTCGAACACTGGCTCGAACACCGGCGGTGACAACGGCGGCAACACCGGAAGTGGTGGCGACAACGGCGGCGACGGTCCCAAGGACGACGAGGATTGACGCTTGGTGAACGGTTCATGGTTAGCGGTTAACGGTTAACCTCCGCGAAGCCCCAACCATGAACCATTAAACATTAACCCTTAATAATCTGATACTATGAAAAAGGAGACATGGAAGACGGTGATTCAGGTCATCATTAGCATTCTGACGGCGGCACTGACGGCACTGGGCACGGCATCATGCATGGGCATGATGAGGTGAGAAGGTGAAGCCGTCAGGCTGACCATCAAGTAGTAGGCAGCAGCACTACGCCGTGCTGCTTCTTGCCGTCCATCATAATCTTTAACGGACGGTCGAAACGCACGTGGCGCACATACTGGGTTTCCTCGACGGCTGGCATGTTGTCGAGGATTTCTTTTTGCATGACACCATCGCCCGTATAGGTGTTGATGGTGAAGTAGCCTACGCCAAACGATGTCAGGTTCTGGAAGAAGTGGGTGCCCTGCGAGGGGTCGACATGGTAGTTCTTCAATCCTGCCTCGACAATGACACGTGCCGCCGAGATGTGTGGCCACTTGACGGGAATGCCCAGCCAGTAGTCGCTGGAGCCCCAACGGCCTGGACCAATTAGGACGTAGTTCTTGTCGTCATTCAGGAAGCGACGGTTAATCTGCTCAATCTCGTCGGCAATCTGCGGATTGTTCATGGCGGTGAAATCGTCGTCGGTCTTGACATACACAACATCGTAGACGTCCTCTGAGATGCCGTGTCCCAGCGAGTTGTGCGAGCGCAGCAGGCACTGTTCGTCAGGGATGGCCGTCAGGTCTTCGTCCAACACCTGCTTCGAGTCGACGATAGGACGGATCTGCAACAGATAGAAATCGCCTGTTGGCTGTTGGCCGTTAGCTGTTAGCTGTTGACTATTCAGGTTACATGCAAACTCTATCTCCACAGGTCTGCGCATCTCCTCAGAGCCGTACTTCTGCGAGAGTTGCAGGATTACGGGCAGGGGGAAGATGTCGTGCTGCAGTACGCCGGCAAACGAGATAACCTTGCGTCCACCCTCATAGATGCCGTCGCGGATAATCTGGTCGACAGGGTCGTAGGTCGAGGCGATGCCTTGCAGCGAGTTGTCCTTGTCGGCCTCTTTGACGCGGAGGTTCAGGATGTTGAAGCCGTCGTCCACCTTGAAGTCGTCGCCTATATGACTCATGTCGAGGGCATAGAAGCGTGTCTGCGTCTCGCGCAGGGCGGTCTCCATCTCTGAGGTCTGCAATACCTGACGGGGGTGGTAGGGACTGACACGCAGCGTCTGTCCCCCATCTACGATATATTTTCCCAAACCTAATGCCAACGAAGCGATACCCTCCTCAGCCTGCTCGTCGCCAATGGGATAGTAGTTCAGCGAACGCAGCACACCCGAGAAGGTGGGATAGAAGCGCGTGTCGTGCTGCTGGCCGACGACTTCCTGCAGGATGACAGCCATCTTTTCCTGGTCGATGACGTTCGAGGTAGCCGTCATATACGCCTTTGAATCCTTGTAGTACACAGAGGCATAGACGCCCTTGATGGCACAGGCCAGCATGCGCAGCATCTCGTACTTATCCTCCAAATAAGGTATCATGTACGTTGAATAGATGCCTGCAAAGGGCTGGTAGTGCGAGTCCTCAAGCAGCGATGACGAACGCACGGCGATAGGCGACTTCACGGCATCGAAGAAGGTGAAGAAGTCGGCAATCAGCGCATCGGGCAGCTGGGCCTTCATGAAGTGCTGCAGAATCTCCTCGTCAGGGGCATCGCTCAGGGCAATACCCCAGAGGTTGTTCTCGTCCATAAACTGGTCGAAGAAGTCGGTACAGAGCACGACGGTCTTGGGAATCTGCACCGTTGCGTTCTCGAACTGGTTCAACTCCGGATGGCGCTTGATGATGTTGTCGAGGAAAGCCAAGCCACGACCCTTACCACCCAGCGAGCCGTCACCAATACGGGCGAAGTGGGCAAAGCGGTCGAACTTCAAACGGTCGAACACGGCTACCACACCGATATTCTTCATACGGCGGTACTGCACGATGGCGTCGAAGATAATCTGTCGGTGGGCATCTACGTCCTGCAGCTTGTGCCACGTCACGTGTTTCAGGAATGCCGAAACTGGGAAGATGGCACGTGCGCACAGCCAACGGCTCATGTGGTTGCGCGATACATGATACTGGAACGAATCGGCAGGGATATTGAAGATGTTGTCCTGTAACTCCTTCAGTGTCGATACACGATACACCTCCTGCTTGGTTTTGGGGTCGCGGAACACGAAGTCGCCAAAGCCCATGTGCTCCTCAATGAGACGACGCAGGTCGACATTCATCTTCTTCGAGTTCTTGTCGACGAAATGGAAGTGCTCGGCCTCTGCCTTCTCCTTGTTGACTATCTCAGAACTCTCCAGAATCAATGGCACGTACTCGTCGCGACGCCGTATTTCGCGCAAGAGCTTCAGACCAGCCTCAGGATCGCCCTCTTCGACATGTGCCAGACGTCCGTTCACGCCATGCATGGGGAAACGCGTGTCCGAAATGACTCCTAACACATTGTCGTGATACATCTCATACCAGTGTATGGCTTCCTCGTAAGTCGTGGCCAGAACCACCTTTGGACGACCTCGCTTGCGCTGGGCAGCGGCGTGCGGGTTCAGTGCTTCCGTCGAGAAATTTTTCGACTGTGCCAGGATATAATTATAGAGGTTGGGTAATACGCTCGAGTAGAAGCGGATGTTATCTTCCACCAGCAGAATCATCTGCACACCAGCCTCCGTCACGTCGTGCTCGATATTCATCTGGTCCTCAATGAGCTTGATGATGGAGAGGATGAGGTTGGTATTACCTAACCAGCAGAATACGTAGTCGAAGGCCGTCATATCCTCGTTCTCAATGCGCTTCGTGATACCGTGCGAGAATGGTGTGAGCACCACGATGGGAATGTAGGGTGCCATGTGCTTCACGTCGCGTGCTACGGCAAAGGCATCGTTGTCGGCATTACCAGGCATACAGATGACCAAGTCGATGTCTGTCGTTTCCAGCACACTGCTGGCCTCCTCGGTGGTCGACACCTGTGTGAACGTAGGCGGGTAGCGCATACCCAACTCCATGTATTCATCGAATATCTTTTCGTCCACACGACCGTCATCCTCCAGCATGAAGGCGTCGTAGGGATTGGCCACTATCAGCACGTTAAAGATACGTTTCGTCATCAGATTGACGAACGACACATCCTTCAAGAAGAAGTTATTGAATTCCTGCGGGATCGCTGTATTACTCATGATTCGTTTTTTACTTTGCACTTTTCTCGTGCAAAGGTAAAAAATAAAAGTGAAAAGTGAAGAGTTTCTCAATTTAAATTTGTAACTTTGCACAAATTAAATATGTTTTTTTATGAAAAGGCTGACAATAATGATGATGGTGGCTGTATGGACGATAACCATGACAGCACAGACTGCACGTGAAGAAATAGAGGCCAACAAATATGTGGCAGGTAGCAACTATCTGGACTACGACCGTCTGTTTACACCCCAGGCACTGACGCCTGCTCCCAAGGGCTATGTGCCCTTCTACATGTCGCACTACGGACGTCATGGTTCACGCTGGCTCATCAGCAAGGACAGCTATACCAGCGTTGTGGAACCCATGCAGAAGGCCAAAATGTATGGCAAGTTGACAGCTAAGGGCGAAGAGGTGCTGCGCCAGTTGGAGACTTTCGTCAAGTTGCCTGTTCCCAACTTTCCTGCCCTTGATGGCCAGTATGAGGGTGCACAGCTACGTCTGGGCGACTTGAGTTCAGTTGGCGAACGCCAGCACCACGGCATTGGTAAACGTATGGCACAGAACTTCCCTGAAATCTTCAAGGCAAAGGATGTGGCCATTGATGCCCGTTCTACGGTTGTGGTACGCTGCATTCTGTCGATGGTGGCAGAGTGCGAAGAGCTGATGGCTGCCAATCCCACAGCCCGCATCCATAATGAGGTCAGCGAGGCCTTGCAGTATTATATGAACGCCCCACGTACAGGTCTGATAAGAGATATGCGTGAAAAGTCAAATAATATGAAAAGACAATATGGTGCTTTGGTTAAGCCTGACCGCTTGATGCAAGTGCTGTTCAACGACCAGCAGTGGGTGGCAGACAGCTTGAAGGCTGACCGCCTGATGTCGCAACTGTTCGAGATTGCCACCAACATGCAGAGTCATGATGTCGATATTGACCTGTATCCATTGTTTAACAGCGACGAAATCTACGATCAGTGGCGCACACGCAACATCCGTTGGTATCTCGACTATGGTCCTGCACCACAGACGGGAGGTGTAATGCCCTTCTCGCAGAAGAACTTGTTACGCAACATCATTGAGACTGCCGATACTGTCAGCCAGACACAAGCCACACTGCGCTTTGGCCACGAGGTCTGTGTCATGCCACTGGCCTGTCTTCTGGAGCTTGATGACTGCGGCATTGCCGTCGATGACCTCAACGAACTTGACAAGTACTGGCGTAACTACAAAATCTACCCCATGGCCTGCAATATCCAGCTGATATTCTATCGCCCAACAAAGCAAAAAGCCAACAGCCAACAGCCAATTGCCAATTCAAAGGACATTCTTGTCAAGGCCTTGTTGAACGAGCGCGAGTGCAGGCTACCTATCAAGACCAACCAATATCCTTATTATAATTGGGCCGACTTACGTCAGTATTACCTCAACAAACTGGACAAGTTCGACCAACGTGAAGCAGCTGCTGTAGGTAATGAAAGATAATGAGCAGGAGCGGTTCCCGATAGTTGACGAAGAGGGAAACGTGATAGGACAGGCGACGCGTGGCGAGTGTCATAACGGGTCGCGACTGTTGCATGCAGTGGTTCATCTGCATGTGTTTAACAGTCAGGGCGAGTTGTATCTGCAGAAACGACCAGAATGGAAAGACATTCAGCCAGGTAAGTGGGATACGGCTGTAGGTGGCCATATAGACTACGGTGAGACGCCTGAAGAGGCACTATGCCGAGAGGTACGCGAGGAGTTGGGTATCACGGACTTCATACCTGAATTTGTTGGCAAGTACGTGTTCGACAGCAAGCGCGAACGTGAGCTGGTGTACGTGAACCGCACCATCTATGACGGACCTGTCCAGCCCTCAAAGGATGAGTTGGACGGTGGTCGTTTCTGGTCGATGGCGGAGATTGACAAGGCGATAGGGCAGGGAGTGTTGACGCCTAACTTCGAAAGTGAGTTTGAACGATTTCTGGCATCAAAAAATGATAAAAATAATTAAACCTTTCTACAGTCGGTACGTCTAAGGGTTGATGTATTTATTTTCTAAACACTAAAATTTAAGTATCAACTATGAAGAAAGTTTTAATGATGGTGGCTATGCTGGCTGTTTCTTTCGCCATGCAAGCACAAACCAAGTTCCACGACGTTGAGGCTAACGATGCCACAGGTCCAGTCAAGTCTATCAAAAGCCAGATGATGGGTCGCGACATCGTCATCACCTTTACCCAAGACGGCAAGATGCAGCGTGAAGGCATGAGCGATGCCAAGTACGATGCCAACGGCTATCTGCAGTCGGCCAAGATGAGTTTTCAGGGTCAGGACATCACCATTTCCTACAAGTGGGAGAACGGTCGTATCAAGAGCCAGACGATGAACATGATGGGTCAGGACGTGACGACCACCCGTACCTATAACGAGAAGGGCGCACCTGCCTCAGAGAGCATGAACTTTGGTGGTAACGAGATGACCAACCCCTATACCGACTATAAGTATGACGACCGCGGCAACTGGATTAGCCGCAAGGGTTCGATGATGGGCCAGGAGATGGAACAGACACGTACCATTGAGTACTATCAGTAAAAGTTAAAAGGTAATACAAAAAAGACGGACGCAAATCGCTTGCGCCCGTTCTTTTTTATAATAGCTTGTTCTGTAATTACTGAGCCAGCTTACCGTCAGAACCGAGTACGTTCACAATCTTGTGGATGTACATCTTCTTCATGTTCTCGCGAGCGGGCTTCAGATACTGACGAGGATCGAAGTCTCCAGGATGCTCAGCGAGGTGCTTGCGGATGGCAGCGGTCATAGCCAGACGAGAGTCTGAGTCGATGTTGATCTTGCAGACAGCGCTCTTCGAAGCCTCGCGCAGCTGCTCCTCGGGGATACCGATAGCGGCCTCGAGGTGACCACCGAACTGGTTGATGGTGTTGACCTCGTCCATAGGAACTGAAGAAGAACCGTGGAGCACGATGGGGAAGCCAGGGAGCTTCTTCTCAATCTCGTGCAGGATGTCGAATGCCAAGGGAGGTGGAACGAGTACGCCGTTCACCAGTGTGCACTGCTCAGGAGTGAACTTGTGGGCAC
>JAFVHO010000182.1 GCA_017474485.1 Prevotella sp. | reverse complement strand
TGAAATCCGCCACAAAAGTATAAAAAATCCATCAAATAGAAAAAGAAAAATTGATATTTCTACTGACGAGCATATCCGAAATTACCAGAATTGGCTAATTGTCGCACGTGCGAGCAGGGTGACGCATCGCCGAAGTCAGGAGCTGAAAACTTTTTATTTCTTTGTATTGCTTTTTGCATTGCATAGTTTGGAATGCGTATCCCAAAGTTTGGTATGCAGGTTTCAAAGTTTGGGATATACATTTCAAAGTTTAGAATATAAAATTCTTTTCGTACAAGAAACAAATACCAACTGTATCAACTAAATTTCAGATGAAACTTTTGGTTTCGGTTAATTCTTGTTAAATAATTAACGATTTCCATTGCGGAACAGAAAATAGTTCATATCTTTGCGATATCAAATTGATATCAGATATAAATCAATCTTTAATACTTATCATTATGGAAAATATGGAATGCAAATTCAATGGAATGGTGATGAACGGCTTCCTGATGCTGTTCGTAAACTTCGCAGTGCTGATTCTGTCAATCGTGGGAATCGTGTTCAGCATCATCGATTTAGACAGCAGTGATGGCACTTGTGGTGGCTGGATGTTAGGTGGTAGCCTGCTCTTGCTTGTCGTGAATATTATGATGTGGTGCGGTTTTATGATGCTGGAGCCTAACGAGGCTCGTGCCTTGACGTGGTTCGGCAAATACTCAGGCACATTTTCACAAGCTGGTTACTACTGGATTAATCCTTTCTATGGTGCCAAGAAGGTGTCGCTGCGTGCCCGTAACCTGGATGCCGAACCTATCAAGGTGAATGACAAGACGGGTAATCCCGTGATGATTGGCTTGGTGCTGGTATGGAAACTGAAGGATACCTACAAGGCTTTGTTCGAGGTTGACTCACAGACCATGGCAGGTACGGCTCAGGGACAGATTGGTACCGATGTGCGCTCAATCATGAACGCCTTGGAGCGTTTCGTACGTGTGCAGAGCGACGCCGCCCTGCGTCAGGTAGCAGGTCAGTATGCCTACGACGACGAGGATAATAAGAGTAATGAGTTGACCTTACGTGGTGGAGGCGAGGAGATTAACGACCAGTTGGAGCAGAAACTGAACGAGCGTCTGGCACTGGCTGGTATCGAGGTGGTCGAAGCCCGCATCAACTATCTGGCCTATGCCCCAGAGATTGCCGCTGTGATGCTGCGTCGCCAGCAGGCATCAGCCATCATTACTGCTCGCGAGAAGATTGTAGAGGGTGCTGTATCAATGGTGAAGATGGCCCTCGACAAGTTGTCAAACGAGGAAATCGTAGAGTTGGACGACGACAAGAAGGCTGCTATGGTTTCCAACCTACTCGTGGTACTCTGTGGAGACGATTCGGCTCAGCCTGTTGTCAACACAGGAACGCTGAATCATTAAAGGAAAAATAATCAAGGGGAAAATGGCTGAAAAGAATACCAAGAGTTTCATCCTGCGCGTAGACAGCGAGACGATGAACGCAATAGAGGCCTGGGCTGCGGACGAGTTCCGCAGCACCAATGGCCAGCTACAGTGGATCATCACCGAGGCCTTACGTAAAGCCAAACGTCTACCCAAGAAGAAAAAACAATCACAAGAAGAAACTGATATATAATGTACTATTATGAGTAAGATAAAACTTAATGTAGTCCGCACGTCAAAAGACATGATTTTCGACTGTGTATTTTTGGCCTTGACAATAGCCATTTGGGGCATTATCGCTTGGCTTATTAGTCGTGCACCCGACATCGTACCCACCCACTTCGGTCCATCGGGAAAACCCGATGCCTACGGGTCGCCCACCTTCATCATCATACCCAGTATCATCATGACTGCTGTGGCCCTCTTCGTTGCCTTCAGCATCTACCTCCCTATCGCTAGTATCAACTTGCCCTTCGTCGAGGGCTCAGGCAATGAGCGTCAGAAGAAGTTGGGTGTGCTGCTCAGTAGGATTGTTGCCCTGCTGATACTCATGATTATGCTGTTCATTGCCGTCTACTCGTTAGGCATGAAGAATCACGACAGCATTCTGCCCGTTGTAATTATCCTCAGCGTGGTGTTCGGTGTGACGATTGTCTTCACGATACTGATGTACAAAGCCAAATAGTTAATCCTAATCCATCACAATGGTTTTAAACCAATCGCGCAACACGCCACGATACTGGTTTTGTGAGTCGCTAATGAGGATTAGAAGCTGGCGCCCGTCTGCAAGTTTGGGGCCTACACAAATACCTTCATAGTTGGCAAAACTGCGACGTGTGAGATTCACCTTCGTGCGGAATTCTGTCAACAGGGTTTTACGCAGTACTTCGCCTGATTGGTGGCTTGCAGGGTCGACGAGGTATAATTTAACATGCGAGAACGAACCAATTTTCTTTTTGGGAAAGAACAGTTCACGTTCGAGCACCACAATTCGGCCATCGTCCAGGACGGCTAAGCCACTGACACCCAGAATGCTGCGCCCCTTACGTTTCTTGACAGCAGTCGAGTCTGTTTCGTACCAATATTGCTCTTTGGGCTGCAAATCGTCGCCAAACGACTGTAGGCGCAGGCGGTTCTTAATCTTCCTATCTATCGAAGGCTGCTCGCCATCAGCCTTCAACGTAAATTCTGAAGTTGTCCAGAATCTGTGAGTTGGCACATGATAGGTCAAGGCTTCGAAACTGCCATTAGGATAGGCTGTCTTGAAGGTTTCAGGAATATTCAACTTCCTGCCCGTCAGTTGGCCTTGCAGATTATATTCCACAATCTGCCCGTCAGCCTCACCGCTTACAAAAAGCGTCTGTGTATGAGGCAGGTAGCAGATGCCTTCCTCGTCGCGATTAGGCAGGCCACTGGTCATAAACGAATCTTCGCTGACCTTCAGCAACTCACCCGTCATACGATCAGTTTCTATGGTCATCAGATAGAAACCAGCCGTTGGCGACTTGTCGTTTACCACAGCATAGCGCTGCCCTCCCAACCACGTAATACCACTGTAGTTTCCTGCTGATACCGTTTTGGGAAATGCCCGTTGCGGAAGTACTGTCACCTCTTGCGCCAAAAGCGAAAGGGGCAGCAATACCATCAACAGGCAAATATTCCTCAACAACCTAATATGCGAAAAGTTCAAAATCATCGTTTGCAAAGATACGGAAAATAGTTGAGCGTGCAAACGATTTTGCAGCGATTAACAATAAATGTGGGGCTTAACGTAACAAGTAATGGGAAAAATGCGTATATTTGCACTCAAAACAAGTAATAACTAAGGACACGCTATGCGAAGAATTATTTTATTAACAGCCATTTTGATGGCAAACGTGATGACTATGAGTGCAGCGAAGAAGACGACAGTGATTAACCACATCGAACCCACCGACTGGTTTGTGGGAATGAAGAATCCCTCGGTGCAACTGATGGTGTATGGCAAGGGGATCCGCGATGCAGAGACCGTAACAACGGACTATCCCGGCGTAACCATCGACAGTTTGGTGCGTCTCGATTCGCCAAATTATCTGTTGGTGTACCTCAACGTAAAGGGTGCCGAGGCAGGCACAATGACGCTGGACTTCAAAGTGAAAAATGAAAAGGGCAAAGTAAAGAGCGAAAAAGTTCCCTACGTGTTGAAACAACGTAAAATGGAGGGCAAGATGCGTAAAGGCTTCGACATCAGTGACGTGCTCTACATGCTGATGCCCGACCGCTTTGCACAAGGTGCCAACCACAATCCACAGGTAAAAGGTATGCGCGCTTACAAGGAAGACCGCACGCAGCCCTCATTACGTCATGGTGGCGACCTGAACGGTATTCGCGAACATTTGGACTACTTCAAGGAACTGGGTGTGACGGCCCTGTGGCTGACACCTGTCTTGGAGAACGACTCGCCCGATGACGAACGTGGCTACTCGACCTATCATGGCTATGCCACGACGAACTATTACCGCGTAGATCCCCGCTTTGGCACGAACGACGACTACCGTCAGCTGTGCGACGAGGCCCACAAGAAAGGTTTGAAGGTGGTGATGGACATGATTTTCAACCACTCAGGGTTCGAACATCCCTGGACGCAGGACATGCCCTCCAAGGACTGGCTGAACCTGCACGACTGGCTTGTGGAGTCGAAGGGTACGAGCAATCCCACAGGCACCTCGTTCCAGCAGACCTCATACAAGTTGACGCCCGTCAAAGACCCGTATGCCTCGAAAGTTGACCTGAAGGAAACCGTCGACGGATGGTTTGTGCCCACCATGCCCGACCTGAACCAGCGTAATCCGCACCTGATGACCTACCTCATCCAGAATTCGAAGTGGTGGATTGAAACCGTAGGCATCGACGGCATCCGCATGGATACCTATCCCTATGCTGACGCCAAGGGCATGGCACGTTGGATGAAGGAGTTGGACGAGGAGTATCCTAACTTCAACACCGTGGGCGAGACGTGGGTGACAGAACCAGCCTATACCGCAGCATGGCAGAAGGGCTCGAAGCTGTCGAAGGACAACTCGTACTTAAAGACGGTGATGGACTTTGCTTTCTTCGACCGTCTGTCGCAGGCTAAGCACGAAGAGACGGATGCATGGTGGAATGGACTGAACCGACTGTACAACTCGTTCGTATACGACTATCTATATGTAGACCCCACGCATGTGATGGCTTTTGTCGACAACCACGACACTGACCGATTCTTGGGTAACGGTCGCGACTCGCTGATGCTGAAACAAGCATTAGCTCTACTGATGACTGTACGTCGTATACCACAGCTGTACTATGGTACTGAAATTATGATGAACGGCACGAAGGAAGTGACGGATGGCAACGTGCGCAAAGACTTCCCTGGCGGATTCCCTGGTGACGACCACAACGCTTTTTCACGCGAGGGTCGTACCAAGCAGGAACAGCAGATGTTCACATGGCTCAGCCGCTTGTTACATTGGCGTCAGAGTAATCAGGTCATCACGAAGGGCACAATGACGCAGTTCATCCCCTTCAACGGCATCTATGTCATTGCCCGCCAATACAAGGGTAAGACGGCCATGACTATCCTGAACGGCACCACGAAACCTGCAAAGATGGAAGTGAAGCGTTATGCTGAAGTCATTGGTAGCACAAAGCGTGCCAAAGATGTCCTAACAGGTCGCTACTTCGATGTATCACAGGACTTGCAGCTTAAAGCCCGCCAGTCAATCATCTTGGAGTTTTAGGTTGTCCTAGTTTAATTACTCCACCAATAGTCAACATACGGCCTGGAGAGTACAAGGCATATTTACGATTTGCAGAGTCTATTCGGTGGTCTGCCTTGTTAAAGATGTTGTCGATACCGATGCTTGGCTGGAATAACAGTCCTTTAATGATGGTAAAACTATGGGTTGTATTTAGCCTGAATAATTCATAAAGGCATAAAAAAAGAAGCGTTTTTCTTTGCCATGTCAGCAAAAATTGGTACCTTTAAGTGCTTAAAATACAAGGTAATAAAAACGCTTCTTATGTGCAAAGGTACTTCAAAAATCTCAGACTACCAAGAGAAAACGCTTTTTTCTCTTCCAGAAATTGTATCCGACAAGAAAATCCGTGTTGATTTCGACTCTCCGGACATATCCTCCAATGGCAGCTTACTGCTTGTTGGCAATATGCATGACTCCCTGGCATGGAAGATAGGCCGTCTGATTCCCGATGAGAGGAAGCAGGAGTTCATCCACCACACTTACATGGAGATGGTGAGCCAGCGTATAGGCCAGATACTCTGCGGCTATGAGGATGCCAACGACTGTAACCGCCTTCGCAGCGACAGCGCACTGAAGATGTCCTGCGGGCGCAAGCCCTCTGATGGGGATCTTTCGTCACAGCCCACGATGACACGTCTTGAGAACAGCGTTGACAGCAGGACGCTCTACCGGATAGGTAAGCTGTTCCTCGATGAATACATATCATCGTTTGACAAGGCCCCAAAGAAGATTATCGTCGATGCCGATGATACCAATGCAAACACGTACGGGGCACAGCAGCTCACACTGTTCAATGCCTATTACAACGAATACTGCTATATGCCACTGCTGCTCTTCGACGGGATGACAGGAAAGCTGATGCTTCCATTGTTGAGACCTGGCCGCAGGAATAAGTCGCTCGGCGTGGCACGCATCATGCAGCGTGTGGTGGAATACCTGCATGAGCATTGGCCGAATACCGTCATTGAACTTCGTGGCGACAGCCATTTCGCCAGCCATGAGTTCATGGACTGGGCACACGACAAGTGGTACGTGCGCTATCTGACGGGACTCTCTGCCAACAGCACGCTGCTCTCGATGGTTGACAAGCAGAAACGACGTGCAGAGAACGACTACCTGAAAGCCCAGAAGGTGGAGGACGACAGGTATGAGACCCTCAAAAGGCTGAAATATCCCGATGTCAGACATGAGCGCATCGTCATCAGGAGATACTATAAACTGGAGTATAAGGCCCAGTCATGGAAATACCCGCAGCGCGTCGTCGCCAAGATAGAGGTCAGTGCCGAAGGCACAAACATACGCTTTGTGGTGACCAAGAACAGGAACAACTCACCAGAGACCGTCTACAGGCGCTATTGCGGACGGGGCGAGATGGAACTGTGGATAAAGGACCTGAAGTATTTCAAGGCAGACCGCATGTCGTGCAATTCCTACCGTGCAAACTATTTCCGCCTGTTCCTCTATGCAGCAGCCTTTGTACTGGCGCACAGAATGAAGCACACTGTGTTCAAGGGAACCGAAGTCGAGCGATTCACCATGGACAGTCTTATCAAGCGCATCATGCTCAGTGCTGTCTATATCGTAGAGAAGAAAACATATATCAAAATCAGTTTCTCGCCTCACCATAGGCATCGGCAAGAACTGGAGACGGCACTCACAAGAATGGCTGCATAACCACAGACTACAGCATTACTATCACGGGGTAATAAGCAATCGTCCTCGAACAAGGACGGAATCCTTTGTGCACATATCCCATAAATCGGCACTAAATGAAGTAGAAATGCCATGCTGAATTCAGAAAAATCTTACAAATGACATTCCGTAAGTCGGCACACGACTTTCATGCGAAGCTAGTGTTGTAAGAAAACGAGGACAACTCAGAGACAAGAAGACCTCTATGAATTATTCAGGTTAGATAATTGATGTAAAAGGGAAGAAGGAAGATGGAAGATGTGAGATGGAAAAATCTAGTCTGAAATGTAACATTTTAGATTTTGGCATACTTTATTGATAGAAAAGTATTAATATTGAGCTACGCTCGAAGGTACTACGCTCGAAAAAGCTCAAATATGTTTGGCTTTTTGCTCGCTAAATCGTACCTTTGCAAAACGAAAAGAATGTTATGAAACAAGATCAGATTGTAATCTACAAGGATGAGAACAATGCCATTCAGCTGGAAGTGAGAATGGATGGTGAGATGATATGGCTGACGCGCCAGCAGCTGGCAACGCTGTTTGGACGTGACTATAAAACCATCAGTAAGCACATCAACAATGCACTCAGGGAGGAACTGGCCGATGAAGTGGTAGTCGCAAAATTTGCGAATACCACTAAACATGGTGCTATGGAGGGCAAAACACAGACTCATGAGAAGGAATATTTCAATCTGGAAATGGTGACCTCTGTGGGCTATCGTGTTAAGAGCAAAAGAGGTGTGCAGTTTAGAAAATGGGCAAACAGGATACTGAAAGAGTATCTGATAAAAGGCTACGTCGTGAATGAGCGCATTCGCAAGGAGCAGCTTGGCGAGTTGCGCCAATTGGTGCAGGTGACTAGTCGTGCCATCAGTAATCAGAAGGTAGAGAAGACGGTTGAGAGCCAAGACCTGCTGAATGTGGTAGTAGATTACACCTATGCCCTTGATACGCTTGACAATTACGACTACGAACGATTGACCATCGATAAGACCACAAAACAAGAGAAGTTCCATGCTACTTACGACAATGCTATGGAGGAGATTGCACGTCTGCGTGATAAGTTTGGCGGTTCAACGCTGTTTGGCAACGAGAAGGACGAGTCGTTCAAGAGTAGCATTAGCCAGATTTACCAGACGTTTGGTGGCAAAGAACTCTATCCCAGTGTGGAGGAGAAGGCTGCTATGTTGCTGTATCTGGTGACGAAGAACCACTCGTTTAGCGACGGCAACAAGCGTATTGCTGCCACGCTGTTTCTTTGGTTCCTGAATAATAATGGAATACTCTATCGTGAGGATGGCAGCAAGCGACTGGCAGATAATACGCTGGTGGCCCTGACGCTGATGATTGCCGAGAGTAAGACGGAGGAGAAGGACGTGATGGTAAAGGTGGTGGTGAACCTGATAAACCAACGAAACGAGTAAGAAGAGTGTAATTTCCTAAACTCTCTTGATGTGTCATGTACCAGTTTTGACATATTCAAGTAACCTTTCGGACAACTTTTTGGCCTGTTTTCGCCATTTGTCCGAAAATGGGGAGTTTGTCCGTACAAGTTGGAGAAGAATCTGAGATTTTTCTTGGAATCAGAAAAAAATCGCCGTAACTTTGCGATAGAAATCGCGAGAACAGGCTGCACCTCAGCATAGAGCGAGCTCTCTGCATTCGGTTTGCACTGTCCTTGCATTGTCAAAAAGAAACAACGACATAGATAATAACAAAGTATAAACATTAAATATTAAGACTATGACAACAAAGTATTTCAATGCAAAGAAGGTGCTCATGAGCACAGTTGCAGCAGTAGTTTTCTCATTCGTGTTCACCACCAATGCAAACGCACAGTCCGTAGAGAATAGGCAAAAGGACAATTTGGAAGTCCGAGTGAAAACGACTCCTAATGAGAATAAGCAAAAGGGCAATTTTGGAGTCCGAGTCAAAACGGCTCCTAATGGGAATAAGCAAAAGGACAATTTGGAAGTTCGAGTCAAAACGACTTCTAATGAGAATAAGCAAAATGGAGTGGAAGAATTTACAGATTTCGTAGTCCATATGTTCCAAACTGTTTTTGGCGTACGAGTATAGTGACCAACTTCTGTTCACAGTTTAATTGAAAATAATCGAGAGAACCAAAACGTTTTCTCGATTATTTTTAGTAATCCTCGCTGCAGCAGGTGGTGCCACACTGATGGATAATGGTAGATGGAAGAGGACTGACACTGAACATCCCTGTCAAGTTCTTAAGACTCGCTTTGCCTCGCGATTTGGTGGTCTTGGAATAAAATCCGTTTTTCACATGTTTGTTTTCATAGCCTGATAAATAATAGTATTTTTTCTATTTTTCAAGCATAAAATTTGGCTAATAATAGAAAATTTACTATTTTTGCAGCGTAAAACAGCAAATAAGATAATAATGAAAAGTTCTGAACTACATAGAAGGTTCATTAAAGCTGGATATAAGTTTGATCATGCAGAAGGAAGTCACTACTTCTATATAAAAGATGGTGTAATGACAGAACCCATTCCATATCATGGAGCAAAAGAGATGGGGACTGGAATTGCTAATAAGCTAATAAGAAAGTACGGAATTTAAGGACGAGTTCTTGAGACTAAAAATGGAATAATATAAAAATACCGTTGTGTCATGGAAAAGATTATAATGATTATCGAAAAGTCTAAGGACTTCTTTGATGCCTATTCGGATAATTGTGATGGTATCTATGCTGCTGGAGATAGCATAGAGGCTGTTAAAGCCGATGCAATGGAGGCTATAAGCCTTATCAAAAAGAATCTCCCAGAAGACCGCTGGCCTAAACAAATCAAAGGAGAGTTTGAAATAGAATGGAAATTCGACGTCCCTAGTTTCTTGGAGTACTATGGTGAATATCTGTCATTAGCAGGACTGGAACGTATGACGGGCATTCATCAGAAACAACTCTCCAACTATCTGCACCGTCGCTCTGTTCCGCGTCAAAAGCAGGCAGATCGTATTATTAATGGCTTACACCGCTTTGCACGTGAGATACTGAGCATTACGCTCTAATTTCGGATTTGGAGCGAAATTACAGTTCTATGTCATCATTTAGAAATATAAAGATAACTTGCCCTGCCTGTAATACTGAAGGGTCATATACAGTATGGGATTCTGTCAATGTTGATTTGGATCCAGAATTGAAATCTAAAGTTATGGACGGTTCTCTCTTTATATGGGTATGTCCTAACTGTAAGAAGAAATTTAACGCACCATATTCTTTTTTATACCATGATATGGCTCATAATTTCAAAGTGTATTTTGAATCGGAGAAGAGTCATATTATACCATTTGGGGAATATCTTAGAGTTAAGGAAAATGGGCTTGACATGAAAGCGATAGCTGCCATAGCTGCGAAGTTCCGTGACGAGAATCCACAAATGAACATCCTTTTTGATAGTATGACGGCTGATAAAGAGCTTCTATTTTCTGTACTAGAGAAGCCAAACGGAATCTGGGAGTTTACAGAGCGGAAACATGTTATTTCATATGAAGAATACTCACTTACTCACTTCGGACATTTAGATAATTGATCCACAAGGAAGAAGGAAGATGTAAGAGGTAAGAGGAACCGCTATGACACTATGACAATCAGTATATCCGAATCTTCAGCTGGTGACGCTGCCTGCGGTCGATGCTGTATTTCTTCAGCACGCCAGGGCCACACGAGCTATTGCCAAGACCCATGACTGCGCAGTCAATGCTAAAGAAGGTTTTGCCTTCGTCCTGCAACTCGTAGTCGTGGGTCTTGCTGGCTATGTACTGAGCCGAGTAAGGCAACGCAGAAAATGAGAATGGTGCGTTGAGGGCCTCGATGTGGATGACCTTACCTTTCTTGGTCTTCAGCTCGATATACGTGCAGTCCTCATGATTACCTGAATCTTGTGGACGCGGGTAGTGAACATATTGTTCGCTAACTGTCGACTTCCACAGGCCTATAGGACACGACACTTTGCGGTCTGGGTAGTTGTCCAAAGGACCACGTCCGTACCACGTCAGCTGTTCGTAGTCGCGAGGGAGTTCTATCAAGATGCCTAAACGTGGGATTTCAGGCAGGCCATCAGGTATGGTAAACGTGAAAACATATTCATTACCGGTTTGTTCAGTCTTCATGGGGATGGTCAGTGTGTCGAGACCACAGCGCTTCCAGTCCTTAGCCAACCAGTTGCCAAAGCTCTTGTCGTTGTCCGTAGGAGCACGGAACACCTGCGGACGGATGCTGGCAATCACCTGTTTGATATCTGGATTAGGCTTCTGCTTTTTGGGGGCTGATGGCTTTTCAGTATTAACCTTAAGCTGAGGACCATTTCCGTATACAGCCTGCACTTCATAGTATTTTGGTGTCAGCGTGCGATCACTCATCACGACGCCATTCATGCAGAAGGCGTTCAAGTTGGGCTTGTCGCCAAAGTCGCCACCATATAAGACTGAATCGCCACGCATAATGCCCTGATCCACCCAGTCCCAAATAAAGCCGCCCAGCATACGAGGATGCGAGTTGATTTCGTCCCAATACTCTTTAAAGTTACCAAGAGCATTACCCATACAATGTGCGTATTCGCTGGTCAGCACTGGACGTGGCCCACCATCGGAGCCCACCCAAGTACAATGGTCGCCAGTTTGGTTGGCGATTTCCAATAGTCGTTCCCAACGGGCATTCTCAGCACGTTCTTGGTCTGAGCCTTCAGGGATGCCTGGATTCAGGTACTCCTGCATGACACGCGGATAAAAACGCGAAATAACGTCAACATACGAGGGATCAGGCTGTCCCTGAGCGCCCTCGTAATGAATGGGACGTGTGGGATCAAATTCGTGGAGCCAAGCAGACATCGCTGCTTGGTTAGGACCATAGCCGCTCTCGTTACCCAAACTCCAGAAAATGACAGAGGGATGGTTCTTGTCGCGCTCAGCCATACGGATGGCTCTATCCAAGAAGGCGTCTGCCCAATCTGGGGTAGAAGCCAGCGTGCCACGCAAACCATGCGTCTCGCAATCAGCCTCATCCATCACGTACATACCTATCGAGTCACACAATTCATACCAACGTGGACAATTGGGATAGTGGGCCAAACGCACAGCATTGATATGAGCCTCCTTCATCAGCTTCAGGTCTTTCAGCATCAACTCTTCCGTCATCACACGGCCCTTGTGTGGGTCGTGCTCATGACGGTTCACGCCACGTATTTTGATGGGCGTGCCGTTGATGAGCAGCTGACCATCGCGAATATTTATCTGACGGAAACCCACCTGCAATGAAGTCTGTTCGATGTTACGTCCAGCAATATCCTGCAATTCCAACTTCAGGGTATATAGGTTGGGCTGTTCGGCACTCCAAAGGCGAGGGTTGGCAACCTTCATCGCCATGCGATTGAATTTACGATAGCCACGCTGGGGAAACCATTCGTTCATACGGGCGGCTTTGTGTTGTAAATCGAGGACTTCGTCTGTTGCGACTGAGTCGTAACAGATAGGACGCCCGCCATCCAGCAGTGTTGCCACAAGACGATAGTCCTCGCCATTCTCGTCATTATAGACAGAGAACTGCGGGTTGACAGCCAGTATCCAACCTTCCTTTTCCTGCGTGGTACGGACGGCAACATCGCGTAGACGGATATCAGGAGTATGATAGAGCAACACATCGCGATGAATACCACCAAAACGCCAAAAATCCTGGTCTTCAAGATATGAGCCATCGCTGTATTTGTAAACCTCAACGGCAATTTGGTTCTCCCCATCTTTGAGGTACGAGGTAACGTTAAACTCAGAGGGTTCCATCGAGCCCTGACTATACCCCACCCTCTTGCCGTTAATCCATACATAGAAGGCCGACATCACACCTTCGAAACGCAGAAACGTCTGTCCACTTTGCCACGCGGCAGGCAGGGTAAACGTCCGCTTATATTGTCCTGTAGGATTGCGCTCCTCGTAGGTTGTCCAGTCTTTCTTGGGTTCCTTCGTCACGTAAGGCGGCTCTATCTTGAACGGATAGCCAGCAGACACATAAATAGGAGTGCCATAGCCGTTCACCTCCCAGTTGGCAGGTACAGCCAGTGTCTTCCAACTGCTGACGTCATAATCAGTACGATAAAAGTCCCTGATAAACTCATCAGGCGTTTTCGTCCAACGGAAGTGCCAGTCACCATTCAACGACAACATCCTGTCACCAGCCTTTACGCCATAAGGAATGAAATAGGCGCGAGCCGGCTCACGATTGATTTGCAATACGTGGTTGTCCTCCCAGTCGTGATGAACCTGTGCTGACAAAGATAAAAAAGTAAAAAGGTAAAAAGGTAAAAAAACTATTACTTTTCTCATTGTATCTCGAGTTCTTTAAATTCAACGTCTTGGGTCTCTATTTTGACAATATATGTACCCGCATTAATCTGGGTGCCCGTAGTTGTCGACAGCATCTTAAACTTGTTTGGTGTCGTGGGGAATGTGATGTCACGGTCTACCAATACCGTGCGTTTAGAGTCGGTAATGGTCATACGAGCCTTGATGGGGCTACCACTCGTATTTTTGTAACGGAAGCGAAGGGCATATTCCTGTCCGAGACCTGGCTTGATAACAAACTGGTTAGCCTTTGTTGGCAGATAGACGGTAGCAGGACGATCCTCAGTATCCTGTGGCAACTCCTCTTTAGGAAGTTTGGCAATGGTATCAGTGTCGAAGGTGCGCCAATGATAAGAGGTAAGAGGTGAGAGGTGAGAGGTGAGAGAAATGTTTTGCTCTTTGCTCGCTACAGCAATACCACAGATGATGGCTTGACCAGCCTTAACCTCTGGGAAGGTTATGCGCAGCCTACCACCCTTTGCCTTAGCGGTAACTACACGCTTTAGGGCACCACAGTAGCCAGCCTCTGCCCATGGGTCAAGGTCGTCAACAACGGTTTCGCCATTGATAGCCACATCAAAGATACGAATACCTTCATAGTCATCTTTTTCACCACCGCCTTTACCATGCCAAGGCTCAACGAAATAGAGTTCCACACGGTAGTCACCATTGGGAACGGGCAGGTCATACCACAGGCGATGACGACCAAAGCGGAAGAACTGGAACAGTTCATCGCTCTTGGTACCACGAATATCTTCTTGGATATGGCGCTGTGAGGCTTGGTATGGATGAACGCCCTCAAAGTTCTGACTCCAAGAATGGCTGTATAGGGTATCATCTGCCTGCCATTGCTGTCCAAACTCATCCATGAAGGCATCACCACCACAATTGATACGATGGAGGTATTGGAAGCCCTCAGCGCCCTTCACAAGGTCGATGTTTCTATCAGCAGCAGTCTTGTGGTCGGTGGTTCTGCCACCGACATACCGATGGCGGTACATGTAGTAAGCAGGCGTAGGCTCTTCCCAAATGGTGGTAAGACCTTTATAGTTGATAGGACCTATCTTATCAATACGACGTAAGGCACCATCAGGCTGAATGCGACCAGGATTGTCATGAGAAGCAAAGAGCCACTGGAAATGTCCGCAGACACTATCTTTGACGCTCTCAGCCAGACGAGCTTTGGTCTCAAGGAGCTTGGTAAACGATTCCTCGCTGTATTTCGCATCGCCATGCAGGTCGATAGTGCGCCAAGCACCATATTCTCCGTTCAGCAGTTGGTCAGGACGTTTCAGTTCGTTATCATAGTTCTCAGCACTGCCGCCGTATGTACCGCTCCAGTTCTGAATGACGTTCCAGTCCGTGCCCTCGCCACCATTGCAAGTAGTAATCAGTCGCTGGTCGTTGCAGGTGGGGTCGAGACTGCGGATGATATTGCTACATTCTTCAGCAAAGTCCTTGGGCAGGACGCTCTCGTTCTGTAATCCCCAAAGGATGACGGAGGGCGAATTGCGACGTTCCTTAATCCAACGAGTGAGCAGTCGTTTGAAGTTCTCACGGAATTGTGGGGTATCGTACCAAATATGAGCTGAGAACTGGCTCCAGAAAAGCATGCCTTGTTCGTCGAGCAACTGCTGGTAGAGCAGGTTATGGGGCTGGTGTGCTTCACGGAAAGCATTGAAGCCAGCATGACGTATTTGCTTGACCCTACTCCGTATTTGTTCAGGTGTAAAAGCATGGCTATTACCCAAGATATGCTCGTATTCGCAAGTGCCATTAATAAAGACAGGCTGTCCGTTTAGGAAGAACTGTCGACCCCATTTAATGCTACGAATCCCAAACGGCGTATGCACCTCATCTGTGGTCTTGCCATCACGCTTAATCATCGTTGCAAGATTGTAAAGATAGGGGGCTTCGATACTCCAACAATGGACATTCTCTATCTTCTCGGCATGACGCAGGACAATAGTTTCTCCAGCCTTAATCGTCGTTTGTTCTGCATGGCGGAACACCTGTTTACCTGAGGCAAGCGTGAACTTATTCACCAATTCTATCTGTTGGTGTTGCAGGGTGTAGTTTTTGACCTCTGTCTCAATGAAAACAGAATCGCAGGCAGCGTTATTCCAGATATGCACGCCAAAAGGTTCAATACGAACGGCATCCGTTTCAATCAAATTGACAGGACGGAAGATACCAAAAGGCTGGCTACCTTCACTGAAGCCGTATTCTGATGAACAGCCACCACATACCCAAGGTGATTCCGTCTGCATGGCAGGGTGGTCAACTAACACGTGCAGCGTATTCTTCCCTGTATTCAGAGCCTCAGTGACGTCAATAGTGAAAACAGTGCGTCCTATCAGTTCCTTGGGATATTGTGTGTCGTTAAGGGTGATAGTGGCGTATGTACCTACACCCTCAAACTGCAAGAAGTACCGCTTGCCTTCTTGTGGCTGGGCGATGAAGGTCTTTTGGTAAATAGCACTACCATGCAGGTTTCCATGACGCAACTGTCGATAGCCATAGTAATCATCGAAATTATGAGGAAGGTTAATGTTCACAACTGAATCGCGAGCTACACTGCAATAGGCGGTCCAGCCGTCGTTAAGGTTTGTGATGTTACGACGTCCTTTACGTTCAGGTTTTGGAAAATGCACAGCACTACGGCCCATCGGTACACTGGTAGCTACAGCAATGCCTCGCTGTTGGTCGTTGTTCACAGCGCAATAGAAATGATACACCACACCGTCATGCTTCACAACATAGCTTTTATGGGCAAACATTTCGTCGTACGACTTCGTAGGCCAAATAAGATCCTCGCCCTCCCAACACTGCCAATGAATGAGGTCACGAGAGATGGCAAAAGTATTGAAAGCATTATACTTACGCGAGGGGTCATAGGCCTTGAAATAAAACATAACATAAAGGTCGCCCATCTTGGCAATCTGCGCGTCACCAGTGATGATGCCACCCACCTCGTTGGCAAAGACCGGATTATCGTCGTAACGTTTCCACTTCTTTAAATCGTTTGACAAAGCAATGCCAATGCGCTCGGCTTTAAGATTGTTCTCAGGATTGATGCCCCCCGCGTTGTAGAACATAATGAAACGGTATTTCGACAGTTCCTTAGGCAGGGCATTTCTCATTTCTCCTTTCTCATTTCTCATTTCGTAGACAGTACTCTTATACTGCACCAACTTCTCCCACCACTGCGCATCCTTGTCATTGATGGAAAGCAAAGGTTTGTCGTCAGACTGCCATTCGTGGGCTTGGATGATGTCGCTTTTGGTCCAAGCCATGCCAATGTTCAATGGCTCACGAACAGCCTCATAGCCCGTACCGTGACCACCGATATATGTCATCCAATAGTTCTTCTTGTATTTCGATATACCGTAGCTACTATCCCACGTCCAATCAATCAGCGCAGGGAATCCACCTCGTTGATTCATGTCCCAGCCGTCGTCCTTGTACGAAAGAATACGTCCAAGGGTTGTCCAATGTAACAAGTCTTCAGATGAAGACAGCCACGTCTCATAACCACGTCCGTCAGTACCCTCCTTGCCGTTATATACAACATAGGTCATATACCATTTGCCGTCTTGCTGAAATACGGTTGGGCAATCTATTTTGTGGTAATTATCGGTGGGGGCCACGACAAGGCCGTATTTATAGGGTGTGCGCACCTCGTCGTAGATGCGTTGCATATCCTGCTGACTGATGCTTTGAGCGGAAATAGTTATACTCAGAATCAACAGCAGAATTGCGATAGCCCATTTCTCATTTCTCATTTCTCATTTCTCATTTTAAGAACAGCCAATCGACCTCAGTGGAAGGCCCATTGAGAGCGCAATCACGAGGTTTGATATTGCTTTGAGTGAAGCCTGCTACCATCAGGATGCCCTTGGGCAGACGAATGGTGTTACGGCCTGCAGGCAGGGAATACTGGTGGATGTTTACTTTCGGTAGCTGTACGATGCTGATGGCATTGGTCAAGATAGGTTCTGCCTGACCGTACTCATTGCCCGTCGCGTCAATCTCCAATTTAGGAGCCTTAGCAAATTTACTGTCATCGTCTTTGAAGAGACCAACAAGGAGTTTGACAGGTTTGTCGCTTTCATATTCAATGGTGGTACCGACAATGCGAGTTGTATCGCGATTCAGTACAAGAGCTTGCAAGCCAACGAGCTCTGGCGCAATAGAGTCGACAGGCGTATCTGGACGGTTTTCAAAAAGGATGGCTCCTTTCTTAAGAGGTAAGAGGTGAGAGGTAAGAGGTGAGAGGATGGTTACCTTGGCGGATTTGGCAGGTAGTATTTTTACATCTGTCTGTGCTACAGGGTGCTTCAGTTTCTCAATATGGGTCTTAAAGGCATCAAGTTCTGCCTGATAGACCACAGCCAGTTCACTCCACGTCTTCATCTTTCCACCATCACCACCCACAGGGATGCGGCGCTGAGCCGTTTGCATCGAGTTGGCATAGAGGTAGGTCGAGTCTGTCAAACGGCATAGGGCATGCCACTGCTCCATGCTTTTCTCCAGCAAAGGCACAGCGGCATCAAGGTACTTCACGTTCTTTGTCCACTTGTAGCGCAACACCTGCTCAGCAGCCTTCACCTTCCAACGAAACGCCATAGCGAACTTGTTGTAGCACCATATATCGTTCCATACACGACGGAACTCATCGGCATGCTGTGTGGGTGTTACCTTCATGGCCAACGTCATCTCCTTCACGGCATTCAATCCATGACGGACACATTGGTCGACAATATCCAGCGGCAACTCGCCAGCATGAGATTGGCCGTTATATTCCTTCTCAACATATTCGATGAGCTTTTCGCCTTGTGGCCCACAACTCTCATAGAAACCTGGATATATAGTGAACTTATAGGGATTGACAAGTTGTGCCATTGTCATACCCAAAAGTAAGGTCTGACGATTACCTTCCGTAATACCAAAGCGGCGCAAAAGTTTTGGAGCTATCTCGCCAGCCTCATCGTATGCATTCAACAGATGACCGGCAGCCTCCTCGTTCATACCGTAGTAATCAGCCAACTGCTGTTTCCAATACGTCTCATCATTATCACGCTGGTCATTCCATGCATAGCGGCCCCATGCCTTGTACCACATCCAGTCGCGATCCAACTGTTTCAGACGTTCCCCGTTAGGAAGTTTGTCGGCAGTATATGGCCAGTCCCAATACGATGCTTGTGGATAGAGGTGCAGTCCTTTCGAATGGTGCACACGATGCATAGCCTGCACAGTCTTTTCAATGAAGGTCGGACTAGACCAGCGCCATGGTTCCAAATTTGCCAGAATATGTACGTTGTCAATATGCACAGGAGCAGCCTCAGCCAATTGTCGATGCGTCTCACCCCAAGGTCCACCAGGCTCATAGGTAGTCAACGACTCACCCGTATATTTTGACATCGTGTAGATATTCGGATAGAGGGGCAGACTCTCGCGAAGGACCAATGGTCCGTCCGTATCATGCGAACGTAGCACGACTGGTGGAATATCCGTACGACCACTGGCAGAAAGTCCGTCCTTGATACCTGGAATGATGGTTTCTTTCATCCAAGTTACGTCATCTTCAATCGTTGCCATGGCTTCACCAAGACATACTAATAATCCCACATGAGGATATTTCTCAATGAATGCTGCTATCGACTTGCGGGTGTAGTCAGCAATCAATGGCGTGATAGGCCTATTTCGATCCTGCGTCTTCAGTCCATAATGGTCAGCAAAAGGTTTGCTCAAGATAATGTTATAGAACATCTGAATCACCCAAATGCCTCGCTTGTCTGCCTCATGTGTCAGGAACGAAAAGATTTCCTCGTTCTTCTTAAATGTCTCCTCGTCCACTTCCAACGCAAACGGATAGTCCTTCAGCTTTACCAATGACGCAAACGGATGACCATTCCACAGATACAGCGAGTTCATCTTGTTTTCCACCATCATATCCAGATACTTCACCCACTCTTCCTTGTCGTAAAACCAAGGGAAATTCTCTGGTGTATAAGGATATTCATAGACAGCATGACCTGGCAGATATACCGTCTTCTGCAGACCGATACACGTACCACGCATCACCATTTGCGGCACCTCGCTGGCGATGGGAGCGGCGAGGCCGCTCTCAACACGTCCACGTTTGACTTCAGTATTGTGCCCCTCGACTTCAAGTCTGCCATCACTAAGCCTTTCCATCAGTTCCACAGCTCCGTAAATGACGCCGCTTGGATCGTTGCCCACCACATTATAGCCGCTACGGTCGTGCAGTAGCATATAACCTTCGGCAGTACCCTTATTCTCTAACCTTTGGTCAGAGTGTGGCGTTGCATTCCAACAGGTCAGTGCAATGCGCATATCTCCCTTCTGCGTCACAATCTCGTAGCCTTTAGCCGTGAGTTTCTTTGTGAGATATTCCTTGGCATACAGCTCCCGCTCTGAGGCACTCTTCGACACATCGATACGAACCTGTTGCGCCACTACGGTAGTTGCAACGGCTATTACCATTGCTATGATGATGATTCTTTTCATGCTATTTCAGTTGCTTTATATCTATCTGCTTATAAGCGATACGCTGACGACGCCAGGTATAGACGCAGTGTAGTGTGCCGTCCTTACCCTGTATGATGGCTGGATATGAATACTGGTCAATGGGACTATCCTCCAGAGTCAGTGCATGACGCCACGTCTGTCCGTCTTGACTCACGGCAATGCTCAGCGGTGTACGTGGTCCTTTCTTGGTCAGTGGCAGCGTAGCAAAGTTATTATATATGAGTACATGTCTCCCATCACTTAATGTCACGGCGTCCGTACCACTTTGGTTATTCTCCACATCGCTTAGTATTACGGGGGTCCATGTGTCGCCACCATCGCTACTAAACGAGGTGGCCAGTCGGGCATTGTGGGTACGCATCAGTACTTTCAGGCGTCCGTCCTTTAGCTTCAGGATAGAGGGTTGAATGCAGTCAATGGGATGCATTTTGTTGTCATCTGTCTTAATCGCCTCAGTACTTTCTACTGGTATATACTTCCACTGCTTGGTCTTGAGGTCGTAGATTTCCATGTGGAAGCGCCATCCGTCGTTCTCAGTCGACGACGGACAAAGCAGTCTGCCGTTAATGAGTTCAGGTTTGTTCTTGACTGGACCGAGGAATCCGTCAGGTAGCGGCTCACGACGGCTCCATGTCCGTCCGCCATCCTTTGACTTGGTAAGCCAGCCAGTCCACTCACCTACTGAGGCACCTATCTTAAAGAAGAGCCAAAGTTCACCGTTAGGCATCTCGAAGAGTACGGGATTCCAACAGGCGTAGCGCTTATCACCAAATACACCGTCAGCAACCATCACAGGTGCCGTCCAATCATTGGCACGCTTCGGTTTGCGGCTCACCCAAATGCAGACATCTGGATTCCGCTCCTTTGTGCCACCAAAGTAGGCCACTACCAAGTCGCCCTTCTTGGTCTCAACAATCGTCGAGGCGTGGGCCTCTGGGAAGGGGGCGCTGGTATAAAGGAACTCGTCCTTCATGATAGCAGCATGAGAAGTGGGAATGTCAACGCTGAAATGGTAACTACCAGAACCCACAGTCTTCGTCGTGCCGTCTGGCAGATAGACATCAGCCGTTGTATTGCAGGGCACAGTAACGTCCCACTCCAAGTGTTGAAGTGTCTTCCGCCAATGGCTTTTGATAGTGCCATAAGGACTATCATAGCTGACGTTAGCCCATTCACAGTCCTGAATGTCAAAGGCCGGCTTCAGTACGATGTGCTTATAGGCATCATTACTGCGAATACCACCTAAATACTGATATACCCATGTAAGCAAATCGCCTAAAAGCATGACATGATTGCCAGAGTTCATGCTGGGATTAGCCTTGTCGCCATTCCATAGTTCCCAAATGGTAGTAGCACCATTCTCCGTCATGTAGCCCCACGAGGGATAAGTCTTATTGGTGCCTAATCGATAAGCTACATCTGCAAAACCGTTATCAGAGAGTCCTCGCATGAGCCATGAGATACCAATGACACCACACGATACGTGATGCTTGTTCTGGATACAGATGTTCTGTACTACATTTTTGATGACGTCGTCCTTGCAATCGTCAGGCACAATACCTATAGCCAATGGCAGGATATTGGCGGTAACGGTATTGTTGCCATAATAGACTGAATCCGGATACAGTACATGGCCAGGACGAGGCGATGTGCCACGCTTAATGGTGAGAAACTTCTTATTGAAAGCTTCCGTCATACGCATGCGGATTGGTCGCCAATAATCTGCCTCACAGTCCCATTGTTCCATCAACTGCATAGCACGAATGATATATGCCGTTGATATGAGCGTGACGTCGGTCTTACGATCCGGGTCCTGCGAATGAATCAGTTCCAGCTTCTCTGGTGGCACACACCAGTCTGCATACTTACCACAATGTATAATGCCGTCGCGACTATATTCTTCAATGATATGCTGCACCCATTTCTTGATGAATGGATAGCTACGTTCAATGGCCTCAGTATTGCCATACTGTCGCCACAGCATATCACAGCTGAAAGGCAATGCTGCCGCCCACGCTACATCGTCGCTATAGTAGTTCCAGAATGCTGGGGCTACGTCAGGAATGCAGCCATCCGTACGCTGCGCCTCACAGATGTCGCGCATCCACTTGGTATAGAGGCGTTCGTTGTCGAACAGGAAACTCTCGCCTAACGAGCCCATCGTCCTATCACCCAGCCAAGGCTGGCGTTCGTCGCGTTGTGGACAGTCAATAGGCATCCCCTTATAGTTGTCCAACACACCCCACCAGGCATTGCGGATAACCTTGTTCAATATCGTATCAGAACACTCAAAATGTCCCGTTGTTTGCATCTCATCAGCCACCACTTCAGCTACATAATCGTTCTTCGTGACATTCTTCAATCCTACGACTTCGGCATATTTAAAACCATGATAGACAAATGTGGGTGTCCACCAGCGTCCATCTTTACCCTCTTCACCGTTACAGATGTAGATGTCTGTCGAACGGGCATTGCGGAAATTGTCACGATATAGTGTGCCATCAGCATTTAGCTTCTCTGCGTATACGACACGGATGGTATCGCCCTTTTGTCCACGGACACGAACCTTCAACCACCCTGCTATATTTTGACCGATGTCCACGATGTTCCCTTTTACGACCAACGGATTCATTTGCTGCAGGACCTTCATACCTGGTGTCATCTGGGCACGCAGATAGGCCTGTGGGATATCCGTACGCTCTGCATTCTGCCATTTGGAATCGTCATAGCCCACTTCATTCCAGCCCGTCATCTCCATACGCGCATCATATTCCTCACCGTCGTATTCATTATTGGCACGGATAGGACCGTTGGCTGTCACCTTCCAACCTTTGTCATCAGTCTGTAAACGCTGGGTAGTCCCGTCAGTATATTCGACGATGACATTGATACGGCACTTGGGGAAACCAAAGGTATGGATCTTATAGGCCTTATGCTGCTGCATGGGGAAGTAACGTCCGTTACCCAAAGCGATGCCAAGGCAGATGTAAGATGTATGATGTAATATGTATGATGTAATATCATACGTATTGTAATAGATGGTCTTGCGATAGTCGGAGGGCACAGGCTGTAGCACCCCATCACCTATTCGCAGGCCATTAACGTAAAATTCATGAAGTCCGATGCCAGCCACGTAGGCCGTCGCACGCTTCACTTGCTTGTCCTTCAACTGGAACTCTTTGCGCAGATAACGGGCAGCCATTCGTGTGTGCATCCCACGCTCTTCACCTGGCAACAGTCTTTCCAACCCTATCCAGTAGCCACTCCACTTACCTTCATGCAACAGTCCGATACTAAAACATTCGTCACTACTCCACTCCGATTCGCCTACAGAAGTCCATACTTTTACTTTCCATGTACATACAGTATTACTCTGCAACTTTTTGCCAGCATAACGAAGCCAGAGTTGTTGGTCACTCTCCACCTTACCAGTATTCCATACTTCGCCCTTGTCATCACAGACAATAATCTGGTAGGCAGTTTGCTTCACGTCTTGCTTGTCGCTCATTATCTGCCATGAAAAGCGAGGTGTGTCAGTATCTATACCTAACGGTTTTTCTAAGTTTTCCACGCGCAAGTTCCCTACGCTTACGTCAGGCCTTACCACTTTCTTCTTGGCAGCCCCTGCTGACAACGACAGCATAGCCAGCAATATGATGAGGAGTTTTTTCATATCATTCGTTTAAGTCTCGTTCCTTAGCCTTGTAGCCATCAGATGATAATTCCGTCTGGTCTTTCGTCAGATAATTTTTCGCGCTGTCAATAGCAATCAGCACACCATCCTCTACTCTTGCCGACTGCGGATGATAGCGGAAGGTAAGCACCTTCGAGTCGTATTCACCCAGATATTTCAGTCGTCCCGTAGCAGCCGTCATCCACCACACGTTCTTCTTTGCTCCACGAATTTTCGTTAGGTCGAGCTTCATGTTATTATTGTTGTAGTTGTAAACCAACAGATAGTCGTTGCCACGGGTAGCAATCAAACGATTGTATTTCTCGCCGTTCTCAAGGATAACGCTTTGGTCTGCTACACGTTCGAGATAAGGGAAACTGAGAATGAGACGCTTCAGGTATTGCATCTGGTTGAAGCCTGGATCTTTCAGTCCCTGATACCATGCCTTCACGTCACCCGCATCACCATAACTTGTCGGATAGCCTGGCTTTAGCATCTGCATAATAGCATTATGGCCGTAGGTGTGACCGCAAGAGCCTGCAAACACACTCCAATAGGCATAGCGGCGCACGTCGTAGTCCTGCCAACGGGGTTCATAGGGGTCATGAAGTCCCATAGGAATATCTTCGTAACTCGGTTCTGCATCGAGCACAGGTTTGATGGGATTGTATTTCCACGTAGAGTCCACATACATCCAATTATCCTCCTCGGTATTGTCAGGAATAGGATAATCGGCATTGCCCATGCGTTGACCATAACGACGGTGTCCGCTTTGGAACGTATGGAAATCAAGCCATGCCGCCTGACTCCACCATTTTGCAGACGTATAACGTCCACGCGGATGATAGGTCATAAGATGGTTTTTGTCGATGCTCTTGATGGTGGTGGCCAATGCTTCCCACACCTCTGGTTTGATATCACCTTGAATGTCGCCACCCATAAACCAAATGATGTTAGGCCTGTCCTTATAGCGGTTAGCCAGGAACGCACCGTATTTCTTGGCATCGTCCACACTCAGCTTGCCATCCTTCACCAATCCGCCCCAGATGCACACCATACCGATATAGATGCCATGCTGGGCAGCCATATCGACGATATAGTCCATGTGGTCCCAATAGCCATACACACCTTTACGGTTGATATCCTTGAAGTTCCAACCATCCACATTCGACATCTGTCCATATATATTATAGGCAGGTACCCCGTCAATGGTCTGTACCTGTACGACATTATAGCCTGCGTTGGCACACGATTGCAAGTACCACTCAGCCTCAGCCCTATCCAATCGTTCAGGCAACAGCCAGCCCGTTTCCCCTAACCAGAAGAAAGGCTGTCCGTTTTCAAACTGCAGGTAACGTTGGTTGTCCGATACCTTCAATTTGCCATTATCCCATGGCTTACCTGCCTGTGCCGACACCGTCAGCAACGCAAGGCTTAATATCATGATGAGTTTCTTCATAGTTCGTTTACGCGTATATATATAAAAAAGACTGACGAGCAAACAATTTGTCGTCAGTCTTATAAAATGTATTACTATACTGTATCGTCTTACAGTTGGTATTCCAACATCACCATAGAGTATGGTTCCAACTCAATGTCAAACTTCTTCTCAGCCTTGATGGTCTCCTTCTTTGGTGCGATGGGCTGCTTGTCGAAGTTGTTCTCGTCGTTAGACTTACCCTCGAGCACGGTCTTCACACAGTTCTTCTTGATGGGGAAGCGGCTCAGGTTGATGTCGGCCTCCTTCTCCTTGTCGGATGCGTTGACCAGCTTCACATAGAGTTTCCTGGTCTTCACGTTCAGAATGACGCTCTGTCCGTAGTGGACGTTCTCCTGAGGCTGGATGACTCCTTTCTCATCACCCTCAAACTGTACACAGTCACCATAGAAATACTGTCCGCTCGACTGTCCGAACAGCTGCTGTACATAGTAGCTGCAGGTTGGGAAGACGCGCTCATTGTCAAAGTAGATCAAGTCGGGATTCCACTGCGTGCCGTTCTTGCGGGCAAGGAGGGGAGCGTAGGATGTCATGGATACGATGTCGCCGTTGCGCTCTACGTGGAGCAGATACAGACCCTCGGCCAGCGCATCGATAAGCTTCTTGTCCTTAGCGGCATATTCTCCGAGATACACTTTCGTCTTGCCATCACGTGGATAGCTGTCGTACTGGCGCTTGTTCAGGAAGTAGGTGTTGGGCTCGTAATAATGCTCGTCAAGGATAGGCATATTCAGTTCCTTGGCCAATTGCCAACCAGCCTCGTAGTCTGGATTGCCTTTGTGGGAGCCCGGACCGGCAGTGCCCACAATGATAATCTCAGGATGAGCCTTCATCACGCGTTCATAGATATATTTGAAGCGCTCGATGAATTCGGGCGAGATCTTCTCCTCGTTGCCAATGCCCAAGTACTTCAAATTGAAAGGTTTGGGATGACCGGCATCAGCACGCATCTTGGCCCATTTGTTCGTAGCGGGGTCGCCGTTGGCCCACTCTATCAGGTCGATGGCTTCAGCCACCCACTCATCCATCTCGCTCATGGGCACTACGTCCTGAGCCTGCTTGGGCCACATATTCCAACCACCGTTGGTACCCTGACAGCTGACACCGCTGGGCAGAATGGGTACAGGCTCCATGCCGAGGTCTTCGCAGAACTGGAAGTACTCGAAGTAGCCCAGTCCCATACTCTGATGGTAGCCCCACGTGTTCTTCAATCCGCGACGCTGTTCCTTCGGACCGATGGTGGTCTTCCAGCGATAGGTGTCCCAGAAACCGTCACCACCGCCATGCACGACGCAGCCGCCGGGGAATCGCATGAACTTCGGATGCAGGTCGGCCAGTGTCTGGGCAAGGTCTTTGCGCAATCCGTGTCCCTTATACGTATCCTGTGGCATCAGTGACACCATATCGACATCCATATCGCCATCGGTCAGCATCAGAATCTGCAGCGAAGCTTTCTTGCTGTCGGCATTCGGAGTCATCGTGGCGGCATATTTCTTCCAATTCTTGTCACTGACCGTCAGCGTCGTCTCAGCCAACAGTTTCGGGTCCTTGCCCCAGCCTTGCGACTCTACCAATACAACGCGAATCTGCTTGGCATTGCCGTAATTACGGAGGAATACCGAGAAATCGTACTGTGCACCGGCTTTCACCGTGATGCCGTCGTAGCCGTTATTCTCGATACCATAGCCGCGCCACCCCTTAAAGTCGTAAAACTCCTTGGTACGCTCGGCATGCAACTTCATGTAGGTAGGATTATTGGCATGGATGCCTCTGTCCTTGCGCACCTCAATCAGACCGAGCGAGTGACCGGGGCGTACTACCTTCCAGGCCGTTCCTGCGCCCCATCCGTCCTTCTCGGCAGGCGAGAACTCGAACGAGCCGTTTTGGATCAGTTCGGCATAGAGGCCACCGTCAGCACAGTTGTTGATGTCCTCGAAGAAGATACCAATTAATTCATCACTGATAGCCTTACCGCCCTTGGGGGCTTTCATGGGCTTCTGGGCGTTGAGTCCCAGCGTGGCTGCCAACAAGAGGGCAGCGCATGTTGTTAGTCTTTTCATAAATGTTATAGTGGTTGTTTAGAATTAATTCTGTATGCAAAGATATAAAAAAAATTCTATACGACCATCTATGTAATGTTAAATGCTACAAAACATAAACATTTTGCTACATTTCTGCTATTGCAGGACGTATTCTCCCCCCGCTTTCGTGGTCAGCGTATAGATGCCGGGCTGCTTGTCGCGCTTTAGTCCCTTGCCCTTCATTGGTGTATTGGAACGCAGTTTACAGACACCGCCATGACGTGAACGGACAACAGCCTTGGTCAGTTTGCCATCTTTCCAATCAATGTCGATTTCAAAGCCTCCACGAGCTACGAGTCCCTTGACGCTACCAGCACGCCATGCTTGGGGCAGGGCTGGCAACAGGTAGATGAAGCCATCATAACTTTGCATCAGCATCTCAGCAATACCTGC
>JAFVHO010000181.1 GCA_017474485.1 Prevotella sp. | reverse complement strand
TTCTCTTGATATGGAAACATTCCCCATGGATTTCTACTTGCAATACCATAAAAGGGTGTAGCCTAATACGCACTTTTCTGTGGAGTGCCACACAAAGATGCTTGTCTGCTTTCTGATGAGCAAGCTCGGCAGGCGTTAGGTTTTTGTTTCCCTGAATTGTTATTTCACAATAGGGAATATTCAGAATGAGCCTATCTGGAGATTATGGTGTACCTTTGCCTGCAAATTTCAAAAACTAAACAGACATGGAAGTAATATCAATTGAGCGCAGTACCTACGAGGTAATCGGCTTGCCGCTTCGCTCGTCTAAGAACTGCTGACGGGCTTCAATAGCTTCGTCGCACAGATGAAGGAGATGGCTAAATGAGGTTACGATTTAGAAACCTAACTCCTTCGCCAATCCTCCCTAATTTGCATATCCCTGCATTATAGCCGCCCCTTATCAAGGGGCTCTAAATCCCCGTCTTGCCTTTATTACAGGCTGAATTGCGTTAATCTTCCAAAATCCGTTGTTCTTTACAACTTTTTTTCGTAACTTTGCCAACAAAAATAAAATATGAAGAAGGTTATTCTGATGATGCTGGCCATTATGTTCTTAGGGACAGTGGGCTATGCGAAAGGTAGTGGGACAGAAGACAAGTCTAAATCTACAGACGGAGTAGAGGCTGTTGATCTGGGACTTAGTGTGAAATGGGCTAACATGAATGTGGGTGCCAAGAAGGCTTCGGGCTATGGCACGTATTTCGCTTGGGGTGAGACCCAACCGAAAGAATATTACTCATGGAATACCTATGTCTGGAGCAGAGGAGACTCTCAGTTCCTGACCAAATATTCGACTATCGATAAAAAGATTCAGCTGACTCCTGCAGACGATGCAGCCCATACCAATTGGGGTGGTGAATGGCGCATGCCTACCGTAGATGAGTTTGAAGAGTTGATAAACCCTGACAACTGTAAATGGGAATGGATCACGCAAGACGGTGTTAACGGCTATAAGGTGACGGGTAAGAAAACGGGCAACTCAATCTTCCTGCCCATAACAGGTTTTCGCTACTATGCAAACACTCAGTTCCGTGCTATCAGTGGCATCTACTGGACCTCATCGCTCTACACTGCTAATCCAAACAAAGCATGGTGTCTGGAATTCAATTTCTCCAATGTAGAAGTACACTACGGCAACCTTTCCAGCAATCGCTTCAGCGGTCGCTGCATACGTGCTGTCCAAGGAAAATAACTAATTTATTATCATAACAATGAAGAAACTTGTATTATTTGCATTGCTGACTGCCTTCGTATTGAATGTCAGTGCACAGACGTATCCACCCAAGAACACGCCACAGTTGGAGTTTGCCCTACAACTAAGGGTGACACTGGGCGAGAGCTTTAGTATCAACAACACGCAGCACGGACGCCGTACCGTGATTCCTATCACTGGCGGTGAGTTTGAGGGTCCAAACGTCAAGGGTACCATCATCAATGGTGGTGCTGACTACCAGTTGAATGGTGCCGACGGACGCTCAGAGGTTGAAGCCATCTACTGCATCAAGACAGATGACGGCGTCTACATCCACGTACGCAATCGTGGTATCATAGCTGGTGGCAATGGTGGTTTCTACTTTAAGTGTGCCCCACAGTTTGAGGCTCCTGCCGACAGCAAATACGGTTGGATGAACAATGCCCTCTTTGTCTGCGAACCTGAGTTCTCACAGTCGTTCAAGGGCATCGTTCTAAATGTCTGGAAAGTTAAATAACTCTCGACAGCTTACTTTTTCTCGATAATGCGATAGTTGCCGCTGAGGTGCATGAAGGCAAACAGGCGCAGCAGTCCATCGTAGTAGGCATCGAAATAACCATCCTCGAAGGGTTCGTGGCGCGCATTCCAAAGGGCGTCGACGAACTCTTTCTTTTTGTCATGCTTACAAAGGATAGAGGCAGCAGCCAGCGTACTCATCAAACCAATGCTGTGGCGCAGTTTGCGGAAACCGCCAGCACCCAGAATCTCGTTACCTTCAGGCAATGTGCCGTCCTTACGATACTGGTCAACATACTTGTCGATACCCTGAGAGTAGAAGAAGTTCTGGATGGTCTCTCCATACTTTTGCTGCCATTTGGCATCAGCACCGCTCCATTCGTAGTCGAGGGTGATGTTCATAGGTACACGCCATGAGTCATAGCGGAAATTGTTGTTACCGTTGCGAGGAGGTGTCTGAGGTGCCCCGTTCTGCTGACCTTGAGGACGGCCTGGGAAGCGGAAGCCTTGCATCTCGCTACCGTCAAACTGGCACTGGTCGCCATTCAGACCAGTTTTCTCGTCAATACACTTGTGCAACAATTCACGCGAAGCCTTAGCACATGCTTTCCAATGGTCGGCACGTCCGTCATCAGCATACTTGGCCCAAACCTCGTAGAAGGCTGGAATATGGTAAGAGGGATCAGTAAAACGCTGTCCGAAACCATCAGGGGTGAAAGTAATTAGTTTGGTTTCAGGATCGATAAGGTACATCTTTTGGGGACCTTGCTGCTGACCACCGCCAAAACCACCGAAGCCGCCAAAGCCACCCTGACGAGGCTCTGGTGTGTACTCCTTAGGCTGAACGCAGTTCAAGATGCGCTGAGCCTCAGCCTTATAGTTGATGCCTGTGTTGTCGCCCCAGCGGTTGGAGGCAAAGAGCAAAGCGGTGATAAAGTACAACTCGCCATCGCTGGCGGCACCTGGTGAGTTCTGCGTACCATCAATCTTGCAACTCCACGCAAAGTAACCCTCGCGTGTGCCGCTCTGGTGCTGCATGTACTTCTTGCTCCAGCGCCACAGGCGGTCGAAGATGTCTTTCTCGCCAAACTGAACTGCCACCATCATACCATACGACATACCCTCGGTACGGGCATCGTGGTTCTTGATGTCTGACACGTAGCCCATCGTGTCGCCCACCTCAAAGTAGACTTTGTTGGGACCACGAAATACGTCGTTGAACACTTCTTTCAACTTGGCATCTACCTGAGCTGGTTGATAGCCCATTTCAACAAATACATTACGATACTTTGCTGCATCTGCAGAAACACTCACCGCAAAGGCGGCAAGCAACATGAACAGTAGATTCTTCATCTTTTTCATTGTGTTGGTTTATTTAATGTTTAACGTTTAATCTTCTATTTATTGGCTTGTATAGAAATCGGTGATACGAACCAGAGCACGCGAACAAACGGGGCAGAAATTCTCGACCTCGTTGACTTTCATACGGCACTCCTGAGCAGGACGGAAGACGCCCTTCGACTGATAGCCACCACCCTCGAACACACCAACTTGCTGTGTCAGAATGTTTAGTTGCTCACGCTCAGTCAGTTTTTTACCACGTTTCTTTTCGGACGGTTTGGGGCGTGGTGTGGGTATGGGCGTACCCTTTGGCACCATATCGGCCCACTTCGACTGGAAATCGACCAGCGTTGTCAGGTTGGGTTCCCAGGGTTCTGTGTCAGCAGGATACATGCTCTCGTAGCCATCGTCGTAGAAGTACTCGTCGCCCAAGCCACCATAAGCGTGACCAAATTCATGCACCAGCACAGGACGGAACGTCGGATGGTCGCTGGTAGTCACAGTCAACTGGTTGTAGATGCCGCCTCCGCCATACGTACTGCTATTGACCAGCACGATGATATGCTCAAAGGGAATACCGCTAAGCAAGTCGTATATGCGATGCATTTCGCTGGTCATCAGATAACGGTTAGAATAAAACGTGTCGTAATGGACGCCTGCTGGTGTCTGTCGCCAAACGCCAACATGAGGAATGGACGGACCACTTTTAGGTGATTCAGTAGCCACTGCCACTACATTAAAACGCGATTTCATGGATGTAAACGGCTCATGAGCAAACAAGGCATCGACTACGCGACGACTGTCCGTATAGAACTTCTCCATCTCGTCGTGGGAATAACCTTCAGCAATGATAGCCAAATCTATACACGACGTAATATCCGGTTGCCCGTTAGGCAGCGTCTTTCCCGTCCAGACGTAACGAAACGCTTCCTGCGGTTCGTCAATCCTGCGAATTAGGATATCTGCAGGATCTATGGTATGCTGCAACAAACCCTTTACTTGAGCATGGAAATCGGTAAGCGTCACCTTGACATCAACAGGCCGCTTGGGCATGGGGACATTAAAGGATGTCTGGAAGGCACGATCAACGCGTGTAGCCTCTTCTTCTGCCTGCCATTCCTGAAAGAGCGTCGAGAAGGTATGCACATACAGCAGACGACCTGTTTCGTGGTCGCTTATCATGATTTGTCCGTTTCCACGCAGCGGTATTTCAGCCAACCGTGCCTTGCGGCCTGCCCAGCGAGCAGACTTGCTGGCCTTGCAGTAATAGATGTGCTGCTGCTTGGCATTGCCAGCCAGCACATAGTCCAGTCGCAAGGTACTGTCCTGGAAGTCGTTTTCAAACGCCTGTGCAGAGGCTATCATTGCCACACACCAGACAGACACCATTATCATCAACAATCTCTTCATGATCTATTATCAATTGTCAATTGTCAATTATCAATTATATACCCATCACTCCCAACACTCTAATTCGTTCTCCAACTCAGGCAACTGACTGCGGTGGAACGTCGGTTCCTTGATGCCCTGCTTCTTCTGTTTCCGATAATCGTCAAGCAGGCGGAAGGCATAGCGACCCAACAGCACAATGGCAATGAGGTTAGTAGCCGTCAGGAAGGCCATGAAGAAGTCGACGATATTCCAGACGAGTTCGAAACTGGCCATAGCACCGAAGACTACCATCACACCAGCTGAACAGATGCGATAAACAGTCATGACCTTTGTATTGGGTGTAATGAAGCGGATATTAGCCTCACCATAATAGTAATTACCAATGATACTGGAGAAAGCAAACAGGAAGATGGCGATAGCTATAAAAACAGGCCCAATAGCGCCTACTTCCGACTGCAAAGCCGACTGCGTCAAGGCGATACCATTCAGTTCAGGTACGCTGAAAAGGCCACTAATCAGAATGATGAAGGCAGTACATGAGCATACCAACAGGGTATCTGTGAACACACCCAGCGCCTGAATCAATCCTTGTTTTACGGGGTGAGTGACAGAGGCCGTAGCTGCTACGTTAGGCGCACTACCCTCGCCTGCCTCGTTAGAGAAGAGACCACGCTTCACACCGTTCATGATGGTTGCACCAATGCCACCGCCTGCTATCTGTTCAATGCCAAACGCGTCGAGAACTATCAGTTTGAAGACGTGAGGTATCAAGCCAATATTCATCACGATAATCACAATGGCCAAAATAATGTAGCCTATAGCCATTACAGGTACCAATACGGCGCTGACTTGGGCAATACGCTGGATTCCGCCAAAAACAATATACAAGCCAAGAGCCGCCAACACGCCGCCTACCCATACGGGCGACCAGCCAAAGGCTTCCTGCATGGCACCACAAATGGTATTAGCTTGAATGGAGTTGTTAGAAAGTCCAAACTGACAAGTGATGAGTACGGCAAACGTTATAGCCAACCAACGCTTGTGCAATCCTTGTTGGATATAGTAGGCCGGACCACCAATGAACGAATCCTTATGTTTCTTTTTAAACAACTGCGCCAACGTAGACTCCACAAAGGCTGTTGCCGAGCCCATGAGGGCTATAATCCACATCCAGAACACAGCACCAGGACCACCAATGGCGATAGCTGAGGCGACACCAGCCAAATTGCCCGTGCCCACACGAGTGGCTACACTGACGGCAAAGGCCTGGAACGATGAAATATGCTTGCTACTGACGCCTGCTTTCTGTTCCTGCACTTGTTCTTCAACGGTATCGACTGCCGAATCCGTGAGCAGTCGTATCATTTCGCCCACCATGCGGAACTGTACGAAACGCGTCTTTATCGTAAACCACACGCCACATCCCACCAATGCGAAGATGAGTACATAACCCCATACCGCATCATTGATAGATGTTATTAATTCATTAAAATCCATTGCTCTTATCGTTATTGACGGTGCAAAGATAGCAAATAATCACGAATAATGAATAATGTATGGTGTACTATTTTGTACTTTGACAACCATATAACAACAACGGGAGAACCATCGTCCTCCCGCTGTTGTCTTTTTACCTTCTTGTTTAGAGATGTTTGTTCTTAAGAGTTGTTACCAACAAAAGCATGTAAGTGTCAAACTGCTTGTCGTTGAGTACACGCTTCATCTGATGAGCATCCTTTCTTACTGCCTGATGCACCATGTGTCTTACCTGAGGGCCTTTCACTGAGGCTAACGACTGCATTTCGTTGGTGAAACTGTTCTGAATCGCTTCTACAGCTTCCATCTGCCACTCGTTCAAGTCGAGTAAAGCCGAAAGGCGGTGCATGTCACAACTCATGTCAAATCGTGTGTCAACATCATTACTCTTTGTCTCTGCAAAGCTAAATGTCACTGCCATCATGGCAACCAGTGTCAAAACCATCTTTTTCATAATCAATTTCTTTCTTTTTTTAATTGTTATCCTGTTATTATTTGTTATCCTGTTTTGTTATCCTGTCAAACGTTTTCGTTATCCTGATTTCTGATTCTTTGACGATGACAGTAGAGAAAGGTTTAAAACAAATCGCGTTTTTTTTCGAAGACTCGGGGTTTTACTACGTAAACTTTTTATTTCATCTCGCTCATCAACTTGGTCATTTCCGTCATGTATTTCTCGATGTATTTGTTGAGTGCTTTCTGGGTTTTCTGGGCAGACTTGGGCAGCTGGAAGCCAGAACTCATCATTTCCGTCAGCCCCTTGTTCTGCTCGGTATAAAAATCCATCATCGCCTTATACCCACCACCATAGAATTCTGCTTTCTGGTCGGCAGGAATCTCAAAAGTTTTTATGAACTTTAATAAGTCATGAAAAACCGCATCCACCTCTTTGTTCTGCTTGTTAATCTGGTCGAAGATGAGGTCTTTTCTCATCCACGAAGCATTGTTTTTAGGGTCAAGCGCCTGGTACATGGCTTTTACTGCCTTTATTTTTGCTTCCATAGCAGCCCCCTTTG
>JAFVHO010000026.1 GCA_017474485.1 Prevotella sp. | reverse complement strand
TCCGGGCAGAACTGCATGGCATCTCTAACCTGCCGTTCTTCTTCTACAGAGTCTGTAAGATATATGGATGACTGGTTTTGCCTTTGCTTATGCAGTCGTGCGGGTCTGTGGAGGTCAGCCACGGAAAAATCCGGGTGCGCCGAAAATTAGAATTAAGAGTTAAGAGTTATGAATTAAAAGTTATGACAGTGAGTATTAACAAGCAAGCTAACCTCTCCCAGCATTTACGCTGGGGGAGCTTAGCATTTAGTCGGCGAAACGGCAAAAAAACACGAGAAATGTTTGGTGTTTTAGGATTTTTTTGTATTTTTGCATCCATAAATTAAAAAATGCTATAGATTATGATTGCCAATACAAAATTACAACAAGGACTCCAGGGGTTCAGATATTTCTGGACGGTGTGTGCATTGTTACTGCTGTTTATACAGCAGACGTGGGCTGCAGATGCGTTAGAGGACACCTACCGCTATTCGGCCATGCTGGACGGAATGGACCAGCTAAGGATCAAGTTCCCTGTTTACGACAACCGAGGCAATCAGGCCGACACTTGGTCTGAAGCCACTGTCTATATTCAGCTGGCTGGCGGCTCCAAGGAGACGCTGCTGAAATACAAGGGTATACGTACGGGGTCGGACAACGGTATGCCGAATATCGACATCAGCAAGGGTGTCGACGGCAACATGGTGCTGAAGCGTGCTCAGAACTACTCCGACGTCAGCGTCTATCAGGCGAATACGACGTGCGTCCTGCCCTGCGACCCCGGCCAGAGCTATTCGCTGGCCAATGTGGTGTGGAGCGTGCCCAGGGCTTTCCGAGGCAAGCGCGTGACCATTAGCTGGGCGGTGACGGAATACGTACAGAAGGATAATACGAACCAGTCGAAATCGCACCATACGGTGAACATCGAGTCGTCGGACATTGAGATTCCGGCCGCTCCGGCAGAGATGGACCCCATGCTGATGCAGCCCATCCTGGCATTCCAGGCTGCCCATGCCGGTCAGATCATGATTCCGTGGATGATTGGTGCCGACAGCGTGGTGAAGGCTCAGCTGGTGTATAATGACAACACGCTGGAGAAGAAGATTACCCAGACGCTGACACCGGCCACATCGGACATGGCTTACGTACCAGCCACCCATGTCATTGACAGTCTCTACGTGGTGATAGACTACAAGGACAGCGAGCGCAAGCTCATCCAGGGTCGCAAGAGCACACCGCCTATCGCGGTGCCTATGCTGCATACGGCCAAGAAGTTTACTGCCAAGCTGCTGACCGACGGTTCGGCACAACTGGACTGGCAGATAGACAACTTAGAATGGGAAGACATCATGGAAGGCGACCAGTGGGAGATACAGCGTAACCTGACAGGTTCCGTGGATAGTAACGACCCGAACTGGGAAAGTCTGACCATGGAGCCTTTTGAGCGGAATCAGGCGAAATACCAATATGTTGACGCTACGCTGGCCAAGTCGTATAAGAATTCATACGTCAGCTATAGAATACGCCGACTGTCGACGGCCGACTGGGGATGGACCTACGACTCAGGACAGACGCTGACATGCATCCTGCAACACATGTTCCTGCCCACGGTTGAGGGTGCCACCGTCGGTGCAGCCGCCAACTGGGGTGAGGACTTCCAGCACGACGTGGTGCTGAACTGGCAGATGACGAAGTCTGGCGGTGAGGTGGACGACAACACCTTCTATCTGAATACGGAAGAAGACTGGGAGGCCTTTGCCATGATGGTGAACAGCGGCAATACCAGCATGTCGGCGGTGATGCTGAGCGACATCACGCTGACGGAAACGTCGCACATGGTGGGCGACAGCGAGAACAACCCGTTCTCAGGCATCTTCAACGGTAATGGCCATACGCTGACGGTTAACTTCAAGGATACAAACAAAGATTATCTGGCGCCGTTCCGATATATCAATGCTGCTACCATCAGGAATCTGCACCTGGCAGGTAGCATCGATGGAAAACAGCATCCGGCAGGCTTGGCAGGACGTGGCTTTGTCAAGTCCGAGAACCTGATAGAGAACTGTCGCGTCAGCGCTACTGTCTACAGTTCGGCTGTCAATCCGCATGCCGGTGGTTTCATAGGCCATAACGGCAGTGCTGCCACCACGCTGAACAACTGTCTGTTCGACGGTACCCTTATCGCCCGTGAAACCAACTCAGACAGCTACGCAGCACCCTTCATCGGCTGGGAAGACGGTGGAACGCATAATGCGGTGACCAATTGCCTGGAGAATGGCTCGTATGACAATTTCTACCATACTGCACCAAACTACCATTATAACGGACATGGCGGCGGCGCGGCTTACGGCAATTCCGACATCAACAAGAACAACTATTCGCGTCAAGGCAGATTCTCGACCCTCAAGAGTGGCAAGAACCTGTCGGACGAACAGCTTGCCAACAGCTTGGGCAGCGACAACTGGGAAGCTGTGGACGGCAAAGTGCTGCCGAAGATGCCGGACGCTGGTGGCAAGAACCAGAGCATCTACGTATGGGACGACAATGCGAAGCTGAACCTCTACATCGACAAGTATGTGGACGGCAAGTTGCGCTATACCGAGAAGCGCGAGATTACCGACGAAGAGCGACAGGCCGGCAAGGCCACCATCGCGCTGACCACCTCGTGTGTGGACCACGCCTTCCGAATGGCTGTGGAGCGTAACGGATCGAACCTGCAGTTCATGGAGCGTGGCGACAGCATACAGGCCACGTGGGCAGAGGTTGAAATCATGGCTGTGCCCGAGGCCAAGCACATCATCCGTACGGTGGACGACTGGAAAGCTTTTGCCCAGGATGTCGCAGAGGGCAAGAACTCAGCAAGTGCCGTTCTGGCCAACGACCTTGACTTAGGCGACTGTCAGACCACCATCGGTATGAATGACAAAGGCAGCGGAAAAGCCTATATGGGTGAGTTCGACGGTATGGGTCATACGCTGACAGTCCATTATGACGGCAAGAATATTCATGGCGTATTCCTGGCTCTGAATAATGCCACGGTGAAGAACCTACATGTGGCAGGTTCCATCAATAGCAATCAGTCTACTTCAGTGGGAGGCATCTCCGGCGAAGTCAGGGGCACCACGACCATAGAGAATTGCCGTGTGTCGGCAGACATCACCAGCCACAGTGACATCGGCGGTATTACAGCCGGTGCCAAATACGGATGTAATGTCACCATCAAGAACTGTCTGTTCGACGGTACCGTGAACAAGGGACGCAACTTCACCGTGATCTCTGGCGGCATGGTAGGCTATCTGTACGGTATTTCGGAGAGTGACCCGGCCATCGTGAACTTCGCCAACTGTCTGTTCGCACCTCAGGATATGGGCACGCCAAACGCAGATTGCTACACATACGCTTCTGGCAACATCCCTCAGGTTTACATTGATAAATGCGCACGTCTGACCAACTCGTACTATACGAAACCTTTCGGCGAGCCGCAGGGCATTGACGCGTCGCAGATGACGGCTGACCAGCTGCTGAAGGCACTGGGCAGCGGTTGGGTCATGGAAGGCAACACGGTTGTTCCGAAGACGAAGGCCACGGCAGGCTTCTACTTCGACAACAATGTGGAGATGGACACCATCTACTACGAAGAGAAGCAGACCAGCGTCGTGCTGCACTGGGAAACCACGGGCGGCGATGCTGACTACTACCGTATTACGCGCCACGACCTGACAAAGGACTCGGTCATCGTGCTGGAGGAACAATACAAGCAGCAGGTGTACGTCGACGAGAGTGTACGTCCGCAGCATGAGTACGACTATACTGTAGAGGGTGTCACCTCGTGTGAGGGCAATCATGTGAGCGCCATCTCCATCCTTGCACACTGCGTACCCACCGGACTGGTGCGAGGCTATGTGCGACTGGTCGACGGTACGGCACTGGCTGGCCGTACGGTCATTGCCACACCGGTAGCCAGCGACGGCACCCAGGGCGCGGAGGCCAAGTCGACGGTGACCGACGACAACGGATACTTTGAAATCAAGGGACTGGTCTACAAGATGCGTGGCCAGTACACCCTGACGGTTCCGACCAAGGGCGACGAGGATCCCTTCGAACCCATCGTCGTGGAGTTCAGCGACGAAACCAACATGGCCGTGAACCAGATATTCACACAGGCCAACTACTTCAAGTTCGCCGGTGTCGTGCTATACGAAGGCTCCAGCATTCCTGTGGTGGGTGCCAAGTTCCTGCGCGACGGAAAACCCGTCAAGAATGCCAGCGGACAGGATGTCGTGACAAACTCGCAGGGTCAGTTCTCATTGAGCGTGCCTAAGGGTGAACATACCATCCAAGTCTGGAAGGAAGGCCACAAGTTCCAGAACGACGGCTACTATTTGAATGCCGACAATTCGCCGAACATCCCATGGCAGGAGAGCGTCTACGACCGCATTCTCTGGGACCAGACCAAGGTACGCCTGCAGGGTCGCGTCGTTGGCGGACATATCCAGGGCGACAAGCCGCTGGGACAGTCGCTGTCGAAGAACAACCTGGGTAAGGGTGTCACGATGGTGTTCCAGCTGGAGGGCGACAACAGCTCGTGGATTGTGCGCGACCAGCTTGACAACAATGTCAAGGAGCGCCACGAGACGTTCCGTCACGGTGCTACAGACCCCAAGACAGGTATGAAGCGCGACGTGACATACATGGATAGCTACATACATCGCATCGTGGTACGTCCCGACTCGTTGACGGGCGAATACGAAGTACCGTTCTTCCCCGTCAAATACAAGGTGACCGAAATCTATGCCTCTGGCTACAGCACCCTGTTCCAGTCGGGCACGGTGGCTGAGACACTCGACCTGACCAACTTCGGCAACGACTCGATAGCCACCTATAGCCGCGTCTACCACGCAGCACCCCGTCTGCAATATCAGCAGGTGAACATGATGGGCGAGGAGTTCCTGGGCATCAAGCAGTATGTGGCTATGGACATTGCCGGTACGCGCGATACCATCCGCCTGTGGGACAAGGAACATGGCTACGCTATGGGACACCCTGTCTACATGGCTCAGAATCCGGTAGTCATGAGCTTCTCGGCACGCGAGGAGTACTACTATAACAATAATACAGACACGGTGCCAGACATCGTGCCACTGGCCGACAGCAAGGTCATCATGCAAAACGGACTGGTGAGCACCACTGAGGAGTTCACCCTGAAACTGGACAGCGTAGGTCAGGGAACCTACACCTTCACGCCCGACAACATCACGGCGATACAGACGGGTGACAAGGCGCTGCGCTCGCTCACCATGACGCTGTTGAACGACAGTACATACTATAACCAGAAACCACTGAAGGCCTTCGTGATGGCTGCCGTAGCAAAGACCGGAGGACGCAAGGCTGTGGCCAGCGGTGGTACTTATCTGCTCGATATCCTGCGTGACCCGCCAGGATCCGGCAGCTCGGCTTATATTGAGAGTGGCTCGAAGATGAACTACAGCTTCAAGTGTGATTGGAATGCCAAGGGCGGTGTCAACCTGGCACTGACCAACGGTACGGGTGCCAACTACTATATTGGCGCATGGGGCGGTATCGGTGCCGGTGCTACGTCAGGAAATGTCATGACGTCAAAGACTACTACGCTGGGCACCATGTCGATAGTTGCCACATACAACAATTCTTGGAACTACAGCTATGAGTTCTCTACCTCAGAGCGC
>JAFVHO010000180.1 GCA_017474485.1 Prevotella sp. | reverse complement strand
TTTGCAGCCGTTTAATGAAACGTGCAAAGCATTATGCAACAAGAAACATTTAAGAAACTCAACACTTGCATGGCGTGGCTTGTCTTTGCCATTGCCGCTATTGTCTATGGACTGACTGTGGAACCAACGGCCAGTCTGTGGGATTGTCCTGAATTCATTGCGTGTGGCTATAAGTTGGAGATTGGTCACCCGCCTGGCGCACCTGTCTTTATGTTAGCCGCCAACCTGTTCTCACAGCTGGCCAGTGATCCGTCTCATGTGGCGCTGATGGTCAATCTCCTATCGGCACTGTTGAGTGCGGGCTGCATATTCTTCCTGTTTCTCACCATTACACATTTAAGTGAAAAGTTAATAGTGATTGCAACGCCACACTCTCAAAGAGAGAAAAGTGAAGAATTTGCTACCGCCACTCCATCCCTTCCCAATGTCATCACTATTGAGGCATGCGGCATGGTTGGCGCATTGGCCTACACCTTCAGCGACACGTTCTGGTTCTCGGCAGTCGAGGCAGAAGTCTATGCCTTCTCCAGTTTCCTGACCGCCTTGATGTTCTGGCTGATTCTGAAATGGGAGAACGAGATGGATAAGCCCGGCAGTACTCGATGGATTGTCCTGATTGCCTATATTACAGGATTGTCCATCGGTGTCCATCTGCTTTGTCTGCTCTGTCTGCCCGCCATGTCGTTTGTGGTCTATTTCCGTCGGGCGAGACGGGTTACATGGATGGGGATGCTGAAGGCACTCATCGCTGGCGGCTTGTTAATAGGCGTTATCCTCTTTTGTCTTATTCCTGGCGTGGTGAAACTTGGCGGAGGGTTTGAACTGCTGTTTACCAATGTGCTGGGTTGCCCTTACAATACTGGACTCATTTGCTACATCCTACTGCTGACAGGGACAATAGTTATTGCCTATTATAAAGTGAAACAAAGAATTGTCAAGCTATCGTTAGCCTGCCTGCTAATGATGCTCATCGGCTATAGCAGCTATGGTGTCATCTTCATCAGGGCCAATTCCCAGATGCCGATGTGTGAGAATGCGCCTGATAACATCTTTTCTTTGGGCAGCTATCTGAACCGCGAGCAATATGGAAAGACACCGTTGTTCTATGGTCCTGCGTATTGCAGTGAAATAGACCGCGTGGCAGAAGGAGAATACCTGGTGCCGAGACAGAAGGAAGGTCAAGCCGTCTATCGTCCTGTGGCCGATTCCACGAAGCGGGAATACGAGGTGGTACGCCATGATATTGATTATCTGTATAAGAACAATATGTACTTCCCCCGGATGCACTCCTCACGACATACCAAAGCCTACGAGGACTGGATGGGTGGTGTCGAGAAGAAGGATGGCGTGCCTACTGCTGCAGAGAATCTGCGCTTCTTCCTTTCCTATCAAGTGAACTTCATGTACTGGCGTTATTTCCTGTGGAACTTCGTGGGGCGACAGAACAACATTCAAGGGCACGGAGAAGTGGAGCACGGCAACTGGATTACAGGTTTCCGATGGATTGACGACTGGCTGTTAGGTTGCGACACGTCGAAGCTGCCGTCAGACCTGAAAGAAAATAAAGGGCGTAACGTGTTCTATGGATTACCGCTGCTGCTCGGACTGGTGGGAATGTTTGGCAATGGCGTAAGGGACGTGAAGGTAAGCAGCAGTTCTTGGTTGTTATGCTACTATTCCTGATGACGGGACTTGCCATCGTGGTCTATCTGAACCAAACGCCGCTCCAACCGCGTGAACGTGACTACGCATACGCCGGTTCGTTCTATGCCTTTGCCATCTGGATAGGCATGGGAGTGGGAATGATAAGCGAAAAGGTAAAAGTGAAAAGTGAAAAATTTGCTACCGCTATGGCTGTTCTTTCCGCTATTGCATGCCTGCTGGTTCCCCTCCAGATGGCAAGTCAGACGTGGGATGATCATGACCGCTCTAGCCGCTATACCTGTCGCGACTTCGGTGCCAACTACCTCAACAGCATGCAGCGAGAGGGACATCCCATCATCCTTACCAATGGCGACAACGACACATTCCCACTTTGGTATAACCATGAAGTGGAAGGTGTGCGCACTGATACTCGAGATTGCAATCTAGAATATCTACAAACCGACTGGTACATCGACCAGATGAAGCGTCCTGCCTATGAATCCCCCGCCTTGCCAATTAGTTTTCGCCATGAAGATTATCAGGAAGGCAGAATGGAGTATCTGCCAATAAATATAGACAGCATCAACATCGGGTCTGCCACCATCTCCCTGAAGGGGAAAAGGGGACTATACAAGAACGAGTTAATGGTACTGGAAATGCTATCGCAAGCCAATTGGAAGCGTCCTATTTATACTTCCATAAGCATGGGGACTGATAATCTGTCGTTTCTCCATGATCATTTGGTACTCGAAGGACTTGCTTATCGTATAAGCCCCGAAGCCACCGGTCTGCGAGTGGATGTTGAAAGGCTTTACGATAACATTATGCATCGTTTCCGCTATGGTGGTCTTAATACCAAAGGAATCTATGTGGATGAAGACGTAAAACGAATGGCCAATACGCATCAGCTCATTATGGGCACACTCATCGATTCCCTGCTCCAACAGAATAATCTCAAACGAGCTATGGCTGTGTGCCGTAAGTGGCAGCAAGAGATGCCATCGGAAAATGTTCCTTATACTGAAGCAGCCCTATCTATGGCTAAATGCTACTACATGACTGGGCAACCCGAAAAGGGTGACGAAATCATCTGCAATCTGCTCCAACGCTCTAACGAGTGGCTCTCCTGGATAGAGACCATCATTCCTTCGCGTCGCTCAGGTTCTCTTTACTCCCAATATACATGGCTAAAGATTTTGCAGCAAGCACTTGTGGTGGCAGAACAGTATGAAAGAAACGAAATCTATCATCAATACATCAAGCAATATGAATACCACATCAAACAAAATCCTTCTAACTGCTAGCCTCCTGATTGTCACAGGCTACATACTAATGTCAGGATCTGGCAGTACTGAACAGGCTTTCAACCCCGCGATTTTCTCGTCTCGCAGGATTGTCATTGCTCCGATATTATGTCTAACAGGCTATCTTCTGATAATTGTTGGAATACTCAAAAAACAGTAATGTGTTAAACTCTGCTAAACGTTGTTTGGTTTTGCAGGGCTTGTGTGTCTAATAAGTGTAGAACAAGAAAAGATGGACAAAAGTGCATTTGAACAGAAAGCCCGCACGTGGCGAGAAAAAGCGGTTAGCGCGAGCCTCCACTACGGAGCGGGCAAGGAAGAGGCAGAGGACATCGCACAGGATGTGATGCTCCGGCTGTGGCAGATGCACGACGAACTGGAACGCTATCAGTCAGTTGAGGCCATTGTTACCATCATGGCGAGACACCAGCTGAGAAACCATCAGCGACGAAACCCCGACGAGGCTTTGGACGAAGCGAAGCTGATGGGGATAGAGACCAGTCC
>JAFVHO010000179.1 GCA_017474485.1 Prevotella sp. | reverse complement strand
CATGTCGCAATCCCCTAAACAGCAAGAATGATACTCATAAAAACTGGTGCCACGAATAAGAGCCACTCGCTGCTCAGCAGGAAACGCTTATGAGACAGCCGGTGGCTCTTACTGAAAATCCTGTGCCGCGTGCCGTTACGGCTCGCCAAGCAGGCTCGGCTTTTTTTGTGTCAGTTTATTTTAGTTGCACAGCATGCTGACGATGCGCTCGGCTGTACGACCATCCCAGCGGTCAGGCAGTTGACCTGTGGTCCAGTCACCGGCTAAGAGGCGATGGAGTTCTGAGGCCAGACGGTCTGCATCTTCGCCAACAAGTACGTTGGTGCCCTGTTTGACGGTTTCCTGATGCTCGGTATATGAGTTGAGGGTAATGCAGGGTACATGATTGAAAGTAGCCTCCTCAGCCACATTACCTGAGTCGGTAATGATGCCTTTGGCATGAGCTGTCAGGTAGCCGAACTCCAGATAGCCGAGGGATGGCACGATACGGATAGCAGCCTCGATGTCAGGATGTTGGCTCATCAACTTCTGCACCGTCTCGGCAGCCAAACCACGCAATGGCGCAATGACTGGAACGGTGCCTGCCTCACGAGCGATGGCCTGCAACATGAGCAGCAGATTATCCTCTGAGGCCAGTAAGGCCTTGCGGTTAAGGGTAAACACAAGATATTTCCCATCCTCGAAGCCATCCAAACAGGCAGGACGCTGCCAACGATCGCGACAATACCGCAACTGGTCCATCAGGATATTGCCCACCATATATATTTTATGTAATTCGGCACCCTCGCGGGTAGCAATACTGCTGGAGCCAATACCAGCTGTAAACAGCATATCGGAAAGACCATCAATCACCAAGCGATTGATTTCCTTGGGCATGTTAATATCGAACGAGCGCGTGCCTGCCACCAAATGGGCCAAACGGGCACCACGCTTCTTGGTAACGATAGCAGCCGCCATCGTAGAGGCCAGATCGTCGACCACAATGACGCTATCCACAGGATGTTGTTCAAGATAGTGCTCGAACTCAGCCATCACACGGCCTGTCAACTCATTGAGATTCTCGCAGTCGACACCCAGATAGACATCAGGACGAGGCATCTCCAAATCGCTGAACAACGAGGGTTCGAGCGTAGGGTCGTCCTCACGACCTGCATACACCAATTGATAACTGCATTCGTCGTTATGCTCGATGGCACGAATCAATGGAGCCACCTTCACAAAGTTGGGGCGAGCCCCAGTAAAGATACATATTTGCTGTTTCATGCTGCAAAATTACAAATAAGCAAGAGAAAATCCAAATTTTAATTCAGAAATAACCACAGATTACGCAGTTTATACAGATTATAGTCGCTCTTTTCACTTCTTTTTTGTACCTTTGCACGCAATTATGAATGAACACAAGATTATCAACGACCCTGTATTCGGGTTTATCAAGATTCCAAGAGGACTGCTCTACGACGTGGTGCGCCACCCATTGTTCCAGCGCCTGAACCGTATCAACCAGCTGGGATTGGCTTCTGTTGTCTATCCAGGTGCACGCCACACCCGTTTCCAGCACTCGCTGGGTGCCTTCTACCTGATGTCGGAGGCTGTAAAGTCGCTACAAGAGAAAGGTATCTACATCTTCGATTCAGAGGCTGAAGCCGTTAAGGCAGCTATTCTGATGCACGACATTGGGCACGGTCCTTTCTCGCATGTATTGGAGAACACGCTTATCAAAGGTATCTCGCACGAAGACATTTCGCTGCTGATGATGGAGCAGATTAATCGCGACCTGAAAGGACAACTGGCGCTGGCCATCAGTATTTTCAAGGATGACTATCCCAACAAGATATTCCATCAGCTGATATCGTCGCAACTGGACATGGACCGTCTGGATTATCTGCGTCGTGACTCGTTCTTTACTGGCGTGACAGAGGGTAACATCGGTAGTGCCCGCATCATCAAGATGCTGAACGTGAAGGATTCGCAACTGGTGGTCGAAGTGAAAGGCATCTATTCGATAGAAAACTACCTGACCACACGACGACTGATGTACTGGCAGGTGTATCTGCACAAAACGGCTGTGGGATACGAAAAGATACTGATTAGTGCCCTAAAGCGTGCAAAAATGCTGACAAAACAAGGGTATGATATCTTTGCCGCCCCTGCCCTCGCCTACTTCCTGAAAAACGACGTTGACCGCACCTGGTTCGAGGAACATCCGGAGGCGCTGACGATGTATAGCGAACTGGATGATTCTGACATCTGGAGTGCCCTGAAAGCATGGAAGCATAGCGACGACAAAACCCTTTCGTTGCTTGCAGAGAGCATGCTTGACAGACATCTGTGGCGTGTAGAGGTTAGTGAAGAACGCCCCTCGCAGGAACGCCTTGACGAGATAGCGCAAAGCATAGCTAAGAAAGAGGGCATATCACTGGAAGACACGGCCTACCTGATGAGCTTGACGGAGATAGGAAAGGACATGTATAATCCTGACGACGACAGCATCGGAATACTTTACAAAGACGGAACGGTCAAAGACATTTCTGAGGCTTCAGAAATCTTAAATGTGCAACTGCTTTCGAAGAAAATACGAAAATATTACCTCTGTTATCAACGTTTCTGAGTAAAAAATCGCATCTCTTCGCTACGCGAGAAAATACTCACATTCGAAAAAACTTCAAATTAAATTTGGTTTTTTGCTCATTTATTCGTATCTTTGCAAAGTTTTATAATAATACAAGAAGAAAATGCAGTTTACAGCCAAACAAATAGCCGAATTTATCGGTGGACGCGTGGAAGGTAACGAACAGGCTACTGTCAGCACCTTTGCAAAGATTGAAGAGGCTACAGAAGGCGCTATCACCTTCCTTTCGAACCCCAAATACACGTCATACATCTACGACACGAAAGCCAGTATCGTACTGGTAAACGACGACTTAGAGCTGGAGCATCCCGTTGAGTCGACCCTTATCAGAGTAGCCAACGCCTACGAATGCGTAGCCAAGTTGATGCAGATGTATGCAGCCTCACTACCTAAGAAGACGGGAATCGACCCCTTGGCTTTCGTCAGCAAGACAGCCGAAATTGGCAAAGATGTGTATGTGGGTCCCTTTACCTATATCGGCGAGGGTGTAAAGATTGGCGATGGAACGCGCATTTTCCCCAACGTCACTATCTACGACGGATGTCAGATTGGTCAGAATGTCACCATCCACGCAGGTGCTGTGATTGGTGCAGACGGATTCGGATTTGCCCCAAACACAGATGGTTACGAGAAGATTCCACAGTTGGGCATCGTTATTATTGAGGATAATGTGGAAATTGGCGCCAACACTTGTATTGACCGCTCGACAATGGGAGAGACCATCATCCACAAGGGCGTGAAGTTAGACAACCTGATTCAGGTGGCTCACAATTGTGAGATTGGCGAGAACACGGTCATGTCAGCACAGGTTGGTATGGCAGGAAGCACGAAGATTGGTGCTTGGTGTATGGTTGGCGGACAGGCTGGATTCTCCGGTCACATCAAGATTGCCGATAAGACTTTCGTTGGCGCCCAGAGCGGTGTCATCAGCAACACCAAGGGTAATGGCGAGCAGTTGATTGGTGCTCCTGCCGTCAATCCAAAGATGTATTTCAAGGCCAGAGCCCTTGATGCCAAGTTGCCTGAGATGTATCGACAGATAGCCCAGTTGCAGCGTGAGTTAGAAGCGATAAAGGAGAAGATGAGTATTGAATTCTGAAAGTTGACAATCAAAAAGATATGAAGCAAAAAACATTGAAAGGCAGTTTTTCTCTGTTTGGAAAAGGGTTGCATACAGGACTGAATCTGACAGTAACATTCAATCCTGCACCAGAGAATACTGGTTATAAGATTAAGCGTATCGACTTGGAAGGTGAGCCCATCATCGATGCTATTGCCGAGAACGTCATTGACACTCAACGTGGTACAGTTCTGGGCAAAGGCGATGCTCGTGTTTCTACTGTAGAACATGGTTTGGCCGCACTCTACGCATTGGGCATAGACAACTGTTTGATGCAGGTAAATGGACCAGAATTCCCCATACTCGATGGTTCAGCCATCCAGTACGTAGAAAAAATCAAGGAGGTGGGTGTCGAAGAGCAAAATGCCCCAAAGGACTGGTATATCATTCGCAAGAAAATAGAGGTTAAAGATGAAAACACAGGCTCATGCATCACAATACTGCCTGATGAAGAATTCTCGCTGACGGCCATGTGTTCGTTTGAGTCGAAATTCATCAATTCACAGTTTGCCTCCCTCGATAAAACCGAACAGTTCGTGACAGAGATAGCAGCAGCACGAACCTTTGTCTTTGTACGTGACATCCAGCCATTGTTGCAGGCCAACCTCATCAAGGGTGGCGATATGGATAATGCCATCGTCATCTACGAACGTCAGATTTCGCAGGAACAACTCGATCAACTTGCTGATATGTTGGGGGTTGAGCATCGTGATGCCACAGAGTTGGGCTACATACAGCACAAGCCTCTGGTTTGGGAAAACGAATGTACACGACACAAACTGCTTGATATCATTGGCGATATGGCGCTGATTGGCAAGCCCATCAAGGGACGCATCATTGCCACACGTCCTGGACACACCATTAATAACAAGTTTGCGCGACAGATGCGCAAAGAGATTCGCAAGCACGAAATCCAAGCGCCCATCTACGACCCTAACGAAGAACCAGTTATGGACGTGAATAAGATTCGCGAACTGCTGCCCCACCGCTATCCTATGCAGTTGGTGGATAAAGTCATCTCGCTGGGTGCCAACACGATTGTCGGTATCAAGAACGTTACAGCTAACGAGCCTTTCTTCCAAGGGCACTTCCCAGAAGAACCCGTCATGCCTGGTGTATTGCAGATTGAGGCCATGGCACAATGTGGTGGTCTGTTGGTGTTGAACACGCTGGAGGAGCCAGAGCGCTGGTCAACCTACTTCATGAAGATTGACGATGTAAAATTCCGTCAGAAAGTGGTACCTGGTGACACCCTGCTCTTTAAGGTCGACTTGCTGGCACCTGTTCGTCACGGTATCTCGTCGATGAAGGGCTATATCTTCGTGGGCGACCATGTGGTGGCAGAAGCTTCCTTCACAGCTCAAATAGTAAAAAACAAGTAAGAAATAAATATGGCAAATCAGATACATCCCCTTGCAGTAGTAGACCCTGAGGCAAAGTTGGGCGACAACAACATCATCGGTCCTTTCTGTGTGATAGACAAGAATGTCGTGATAGGCGACAACAATAAATTCCTTAACAGTGTAACCATCCACTATGGTGCTCGCATTGGTAACGGCAACGAATTCTTCCCAGGAGCCAGCATCGCAACAAAGCCTCAGGACTTGAAATTCCAAGGCGAGGATACAACATGTGAGATTGGCGACAACAACTCGATTCGCGAGAATGTCACCATCAGCCGCGGTACTGCTTCAAGAGGTAAAACGGTTGTTGGAAACGGTAATCTGCTGATGGAGAATATGCATATTGCCCACGACTGTATTATTGGTAATGGATGTATTATTGGCAACTCCACAAAGATTGCTGGAGAGGTAGAGATTGACGACTGTGCCATTATCTCTGCATGCTGTCTGTTCCACCAGTTCATTCGTGTGGGCAGTTACATCATGTTCCAGGGGGGCTCGCGTACTTCACAGGACATTCCTCCTTACGTGATTGCCGGTAAGGAGCCTATCCGTTATGCTGGTGTCAACCTGATTGGCCTGCGTCGTCGCGGATTCAGCAATGAGACTATTGAAGCCATCCATGATGCCTATCGCATCATCTATGCACAGGGTGTACTAAAGGACGGCATTGCTGAAGCCCGTACCAAGTATCCTGATTCTAAAGAGGTGGAATACATCTGCTCGTTTATTGAGTCATCAAAGCGTGGCGTGATACGCTAATGAGCACACTCATTGTCATCACTGGACCTACAGCTGTTGGCAAGACTGCTCTCACCATCGAGATTGCCCAACGCTATGGCATTCCTGTAATCAATGCTGACTCCAGGCAAATCTATCGTGAACTGAAGATTGGGACTGCTGCACCTACTGATGAACAGTTGCAAGCAGCAAAGCACTACTTCGTGGGCACGAAAAGCATCTGTGACTACTATAATGCATCGATGTATGAGCAAGAGGTGTTAGAGTTATTGGATACTCAGTTCAAGACTCACAACATACAATTGCTGAGTGGTGGTTCGATGATGTATATTGATGCAGTCTGCAATGGTATCGATGACATTCCGACCATTCGTGATGATATACGCGAAGAGATGAAGAGACGCTATCAGGAGGAAGGACTGGAAGCACTTTGTGAAGACTTGAAACGTCTTGACCCTGAACACTATCAAATCGTAGACAGACAGAACTACAGACGCGTGATTCATGCGTTGGAGATTTGCTATCAAACAGGACAGACCTATACGTCTTTCCGTAAACAAGAGAAGAAGGCGCGCCCTTTCCGTATTGTTAAGATAGGACTGAACAGAGAACGCAATATATTATATAATAGGATTAACGCGCGCGTAGATGAAATGATGAAAAACGGCCTGTTGGAAGAGGCACAGTCGCTATACAATCAGCGACAGTTGAATGCCTTGAACACAGTAGGATATAAAGAGATGTTTGACTACATGAACGGACGCTGGTCTCTGGAGGAAGCTGTGGAGCGCATGAAGGGTAATACCCGACGTTATGCTCGCAAGCAACTGACATGGTTTAAGCGTGATTCAGAGGTAAAGTGGTTTAATCCTGACAACAAAGAAGACATACTAAAATACATTACTCAATATGAATAAATTCGCTGAGAAACCCATCATGGCTCTAAAAAGTGCTGTAAGATGGTACATCGGAATCTTTAAGGGACGTCCTTGGTACATCAAGATACTATCTGCATTGGGCACAATTGTTGTAGCCTTCTTCCTGTATCTTGTCATGGTGGACATTAATTTCCTATGGCTTTTTGGTAAGTCGCCATCGATGAGTGACGTCAAGAATACGCATCCAGCAGAGGCCTCCCAAATATATAGTGCTGATGGTAAGGTGATAGGCAAGTTCTTCAGTGAGAATCGTATGCCTGTTACTTACGAAGATGTAAGTCCTGCCTTCTGGAATGCCCTTATCGATACAGAAGACGAACGTTTCCGCAGCCATCATGGTATTGACTATCAGGCTTTTGGCGCAGCCCTTAAAGATTACGTGATGCATCGTGATGCACGTGGTGCATCCACTATTACTCAGCAGTTAGCCAAGAACCTGTTCCGTGTTCGTACGCAATATTCTACAGGTCTATTGGGCAATATTCCTGGTCTGAAAATGCTCATCATGAAGAGTAAGGAATGGATTACAGCATATAAGTTGGAGTTCAACTTCTCGAAGAATGAGATTCTGACCATGTATGCCAATACAGTAGATTTTGGCTCGAATGCCTTTGGTATTAAGACTGCAGCCAGAACCTATTTTGGTACAACGCCTGACAAGTTGACTGCTGAACAGGCTGCCGTGCTGGTAGGATTGCTCAAGGCAACAACTTACTATAACCCACGCATCAATCCCAAGAATTCGCTGGCTCGCAGAAATGTAGTGCTCGACTTGGTCAAGAACCATGGACACCTTTCTCAAGAGGAGTGCGACTCTCTGAAACAAACGGAAATCAAACTTGACTACAGCGTAGAAAATGCCTACGATGGAGAAGCTAACTACTTCCGAGAGGCTGTAGGCGATTGGATGAAGGACTGGTGTCGCAAATACTATGGTGACGAGCGTGTCTATGCCTACTATACAGAAGGTTTGAAGATATACACTACCATTGACACACGAATGCAGAAATATGCTGAGGATGCTGCTATCAAGCAGATGAAGCAGGTGCAGAAGACTTTCAACTCGCATTGGGGAAGTACCAATCCTTGGCAGGATGAATACCATCATGAGATACCTCACTTCATTGAAGACTTGGCTAAGAAGACACCTTATTATAAATTGCTCAGCCAAAAATATGAGGGCAATGAAGACTCTATCAACTACTATCTGAACGTCCCCCACCCCGTTAAGTTGTTCGACTACGAGAATGGCTATATAGAGAAAGAGATGTCGACACTTGACAGCATTCGTTATATGGAGCATTTTATGCATTGCGGATTTGTAGCCATCGAACCACAGACAGGTCACGTGAAGGCATGGGTGGGTGATGTAGACTTCAAAACGTGGAAATACGACAAGGTGACTGCCATGCGTCAGCCTGGCTCTACCTTTAAGTTGTTCGTGTATGCCGAAGCTATGAATCAGGGCATTACGCCATGTGATACCCGCAAGGATGAATTCTTCTCGATGAAGGTCTATGACGCTAAGGAAAAGAAGGAGGTGACATGGGCTCCCACGAATGCCGACGGACATTTTTCTGGCTCCTATATCACTCTGAAGCAGGCCTTTGCCATGAGTATCAATTCTGTGGCCGTCCGCTTAGGACAGGAATGTGGCATTGAACGAATTGTCAAGACTGCCCACGACATGGGTATTAAGTCGAAACTCGACCCCACCCCAGCTCTTGCCTTAGGTTCAAGCGATGTCAATCTGCTGGAATTGGTCAATGCTTATTGTACGCCTGTCAACCAAGGACGCATGCACGATCCTGTGCTCGTTACAAAAATTGTTGACCGTGATGGTGAAGTCATCTACGAAGCCAAGACGGATGACAAACAGGCACTTACCGAACGTAGTGCATTCCTCGTACAACAATTACTGATGGGAGGTATGAGTGGTACATCGTCACGTCTGCGTAGCTATGTGGGTTACGACGTTACAGATACAGATTTTGGTGGCAAGACAGGAACATCAAACAACCATTCGGATGCTTGGTTTATTGGTACCACACCTAAACTCGTCGTTGGTGCATGGGTTGGTGGAGAATATCGCTGCATCCACTTCCGCACAGGTGAATTAGGACAAGGCAACCGAACGGCTCTTCCCATCTGTGGCTATTTCTTGAAGAGCGTATTGGACGACCCGCAATTCAAGCAATATCACGCTAAGTTTACGATTCCTCAGGATGCCGACCTCACATCGGGCATGTATGGATGTGGAGGTTACTTCAAGTCACCATCTGACTCAGACTCTCTGTCTGTCGACAGTCTTAGAACTGTAGTTGATGCAGAAGCTGTAGTCGATGAGTTTGGCAATGTCGTCAATCAGTCACAAGAGCCTGACAATGCCAAGCAAAAGCCTGTATCAGAACAGCCACAAGCAGCAGAAGAGCCCAAAGAACAATAGATGGACATAGAAACGTTAGACCTTGATAATAAGGAGTGGCAACAAGCGCTCCAAATTATTCAATACACCCGTCGCTCGTTATTCCTGACAGGAAAAGCGGGGACGGGTAAGTCTACATTTCTTCGCTATGTATCACAGAACACCAAGAAAAAGCATGTCATCCTGGCTCCAACAGGCATAGCCGCTATCAATGCTGGAGGTCAGACGTTGCACAGTTTCTTTAAGTTGCCCTTCCATCCCCTATTGCCTAATGACTCGCGCTATAATCCACGCAACATCCGAAAGACGCTGAAATACAATGGCGAGCTCACCAAACTGTTGCGTGAGCTGGAGCTCATCATTATCGACGAAATATCAATGGTAAGGGCCGACATTATCGACTTTATCGATAAGGTGCTTCGCATCTATTGTCGTAATATGCGTGAACCATTTGGAGGAAAACAGCTGTTGCTGGTGGGCGACATTTTTCAGTTAGAACCAGTCATCAAGGAAGAAGAGTGGCGACTGATGCAACCCTTCTATGCTTCTGTTTATTTCTTTTCTGCCAAGGTGTGGCAGGAGATGCAACTTCTTAGTGTTGAGTTGCGCAAAGTATATCGTCAGAGTGATGCAGAATTCATTGCCATTCTGGATCGTATTCGTGAAAATCAGGCTACAGATCAGGATATAGCAGCTATCAATTCCAGATATGGAGCGACTTGCGAACCTTCTTCGCGTAATCTTGAAATCACACTGGCAACACGTCGCGACACAGTTGACTGGCTCAACGAACAGAAACTAAGTGAATTAGATGGAGAAAGTTCTACCTTCAAAGGTGTCATTAAAGGTGATTTTCCACTAACGTCACTCCCCGCCCCAATGGAACTGGAAATCAAACCTGGCGCACAGGTCATCTTTGTCAAGAACGATAAAGAGAAGCGTTGGGTAAACGGCACCATAGGCATTGTGATTGGTATTGACGAGGAAGAAGGAATCATCGGCGTTTGTGATGAAGACGGTAATGAATATGATGTGGGCGTAGAAATATGGGAGAATATGCGCTACACCTATGACGAAAAGGAACAGAAAATCGTAGAGGAGCTATTAGGAACATTTATGCAGTTTCCCTTAAGACTGGCATGGGCTATCACCGTTCACAAGAGCCAGGGTCTGACATTCCGTCAGGTCAAGATTGACTTTTCAGGTGGTGGGGCCTTTGCTGGCGGACAAACCTATGTAGCACTCTCACGCTGCACATCACTCAAAGGTATTACACTCGAAGAGCCTATCCGACGTTCCGATATTTTTGTACGTGGAGAAGTGGTTCAGTTTGCCCGTCATTATAATGACAATAAACTAATGCGGCAGGCTATCTATGAAAGTAAGGCAGACAAAGAATATCATGATGCTGTTGCAGCATTTGATCGTCAAGATTTCGATGCTTTCCTCAAGAATTTCTTTCTGGCCATCCACTCACGCTACGACATCGAAAAGCCTGTCGTTCAACGCTTTATCCGACGGAAATTAGGCATTATCAATCAGCAAAAACAACAAATCGAGGAACTGAATGCAGAGATTGCCCGTCGCGAAGAACTACTGAAACGGCTTGCAGTTGAGTACACGCTATTAGGCAAGGAATGCGAACAGGAGCACATGAATGATGCTGCTATTCGCAATTACCAGAAAGCTTTAGAACTATATCCAGAGGCTCCTGAAGCCAAAAGACGACTCAAAAAGCTACAAAAGAAATAGCCTTTTACAGCGTATTCCCCTCTTTAGGAAACACTACTGTAGGCTTAAATGTCTTAGCCTCCTCAAAATCCATGTGGGCATAGGAGATAATGATAACAACATCACCAACCTGCACACGACGTGCTGCGGCACCATTCAGGCAGATACATCCAGAACCCCGCTCACCTTTAATGATATAGGTCTCGAAACGCTCACCATTATTATTGTCAAGGACCTGTACCTTCTCGCCAGCAATCAGGTTGGCAGCATCCATCAGGTCTTCATCAATCGTGATGCTACCCATATAGTTCAGATTAGCCTCAGTCACTGTAACACAGTGCAGCTTAGACTTCATTACTTCTATCATCATGACTCTTTGTACTTGATGTGATCAATTAAACGGATGGGAGTCTTACCACAATAAACGGTTATACAGCCCACAACGTATGGTGTATCTTCCCAGTTCTCAATATCTTGCAGCGTATTGCCATCGACTATCGAGAAGTATTCCACGTTCAGTCCATCAACAGCATTGATGTCTGCAACCACCTTGTCGTGAGTTTCCTTGACGGTATGCTTCTTGGCATAAGTCAGACTTGACTTCAAAGCCTTATAGATGGCAGGAGCAATAGCACGCTCATCTTTTGAAAGCAACGTGTTACGACTACTGCGAGCCAATCCATCGTCATCACGAACAATATCGCACTCCACAATCTGAACAGGCAGTCCCAGATGTTTTACCATCGCTTTTACTACTGCAATCTGCTGCCAGTCCTTCTCGCCAAAATAGGAGCGAACAGGCTTAACAATATAGAACAAACGACTTACCACCTGACAAACACCATTAAAATGACCAGGACGATGAGCGCCCTCCATGACCGTAGATATTGGAGGATATTCAAACTGTCGTGTATCAGGTGTAGGATACATTTCCTCCACACTCGGAGCCAACACATAGTCAGCACCACAAGCTTCCAACAACTTGCAGTCAGCTTCAAGTGTACGTGGATAGTTCTTCAAATCATTCTTGTCGTTGAATTGCGTCGGATTTACAAAAACCGACACCACCGTAATTTCATTTTCCTTCACACTACGACGCACCAACGAGGCATGTCCCTCGTGAAGTGCCCCCATTGTGGGTACCAGACCAATCTCTTTACCTTGCTTGCGATCCTCAAAAAGTTGGTTCTGAAGATCCACAATCCTATTGAATACTTTAAGCATTTATTTAAATGTATCTTTTTACTGTTTTCTACAAACTGTTTTGATTTCGGGGTGCAAAATAACAACATTTTTGCCAAATATGGAAAAAATATCATAAAAATATGCCTAAATAGGGGCAAAAAAATCTAAAAATTGCACGTTTTGGCTGTTTTGTGAAT
>JAFVHO010000178.1 GCA_017474485.1 Prevotella sp. | reverse complement strand
GGATAAGGATACCGTTCTCGAATATCCTATTCAAAAGATAATCCGTCAGGACACGATGCTCCTGCATCATCCTGAACAACTGCTCACCTATCGCAACGACTCACTGATGCTGGTACTTGAAGGTATCTGCATTGAAGACACAGTCGTTACAGATGTCAGGTACTATGGCCTCCAGCTATTCAAGAAAAAGGGCCGATAGAGTCATGAATCTTTCTTCCAAAAATATTTGGCAGTTTCAGAATAAGTACGTATTTTTGCAGCGATATTAATCACATAAAGAAAAATATTATACCTTATGAATATTAAGCGTAAAATGATGATTGCATTTTGCCTGATGGCGGCAGTGATGACTAAGGCTGTTGAGAAGCAGACTGCTTCAATCAACAAAGTGACTGTGTTTACCAATGGTGCTCAGGTGGAGCGCTCCAAGAGTGTAATCCTGGTGCCAGGCGAACAAGTGGTGACGTTTACAGGCTTTTCTCCATATATGGACAAAAAGAGCTTGCAGGTAAAGGCCAAGGGCCATCTCACGATATTAGGCGTAAGCGAGCGAACGGCTCATCCTGACTCTGTTGCGCAAGTCAAGAAACTGCGTGCTGCTGAGGATGATGTGAAGGCTGTAGAGCGTCGTATCCAGCAGACAAAGGATGAACAGGAAATGCTGACCGCACAGCTAGAGCTGGTAAAAACCAACTGCTCGGTGGCAGGCAGGACAGTGGCCACGCCATTGACAAACATCAAGGAGTTGAATGCCTACTATGCCCAAGAGGTGCTTTCGGTGAAGAAACGCAGCCAGGAGCTAGAAGAGCAGTTGCAAAAACTGAATGATGAATTGAAGCGTAAACAAGACACTTGCGACTCGATAGCCAAGCTAAAGCTGAAGAGCATCACCGAGATTGATGTGAAGGTAGATGCCAAACAGGCCTGCCGTGCCGACTTCGACATTACCTATTATGTGAAGAATGCCGGTTGGTTTCCCAGCTACGATATACGTTCTAACAGCATCAAGGAACCATTGCAACTGTCTTACAAGGCCAATATCTATCAGAACACCAGGGAAGAATGGAAAAACGTGCCCGTCACGCTTTCATCGGCTAATCCAAACCGCTCTAACGTTGCACCGCAGTTGAAAACCTATTGGCTGGATTATGGTTTGTCGGCTCCTACATACAGTTTTGATTCTGATGGCAGTACTGTCAGTGGAAAAATCGTGGATGCTGAAGATGGCTCCCCCATTATTGGCGCCTCTATAATAATAAAAGGTACGCAAATAGGTACCGTTTCCGACATTGACGGCTATTACTCAATCACCTTGCCACAAGACCATCGTCAGCTTTCTTTTACCTATATCGGCTATCAGACGCAGACTCGCACAGCCACTCCTGGTTCTACGCTGAATATCCGTATGAAGGAAGATGAACAGCGTTTGGAAGAGGTCATCGTTGTGGGCTATAGCACATCAAAGAAGGGACGCAAATCCAAAGGCGAAGTATTAAAAGCGAAAGAGAGCATACCGATGATGGAAGATTTAGCTGTGGAAGAAGAGATGGACGAGAGCGAGGTTATCTCTGTCAATCAGCAACAGGCACAGTTCGGCTATGAGTTCGACATCAAACAGCTGCTGACTTTACCTGATGGCGGCAAGACAACAACTACCGAGATTACACGTCATCAGTTGCCAGCTACATACGAGTATCGTGGCATACCCAAGATTGACAAAGAGTCATTCTTGGTGGCTGACGCTACCGACTGGCAGAAACTCAACCTGATGGAGGGCGAGGCTAATGTCTATTTCGACAATTCGTTTGTGGGTAAGAGTATTCTCGATCCCAACGTAAGTAGCGACACGCTCCACTTTTCGATGGGGCGCGACCAGAGTATC
>JAFVHO010000177.1 GCA_017474485.1 Prevotella sp. | reverse complement strand
TGCTTGTTTTTCAGACGAAGGTGGGCGTTTTGGGATTTTTTAGCTAATAACGGGCAGAAAATTAGCCGGAAGCTGCCATTTGGAGTCAATTCTATAACATAGTTTAACTTTGGATTTTTATGCAACTGCAATGCGGGCTAAAAAGTCATGGGTACATGACTGAGTAGTTACGTTTCATAATTAGTTTTTCTAAATTTACTTAAATGATTCTGCAAAGTTACGGAACTTTTGGGAATTATCACTAATTTTGTAGCGATAATTAACATTTACGGAACAGGAATATAAACGAATGATTGCAAGCAATATGTCTGCTGAGGCTGGGAACATGAAACGGGGCTTGGTGTTGGAAGGCGGCGCTATGCGTGGCCTGTGGACGGCAGGTGTGACGGATGTCATGATGGAACACGACATCTGGCCTGACGGACTCATAGGTGTGTCGGCAGGTGCAGCCTTTGGATGCAACTACAAGTCGCGCCAGCCAGGACGTGCCATCCGTTATAATACGCGGTTTGCACGCGACAGCCGTTATAGTGGCATCAAGTCGTGGCTCACCTCAGGCAACTACTATAATGCCGAGTTTGGCTATCATACGATGCCCCGTGAACTGGATATCTTCGATGACGATGCTTTTAATCATAATCCAATGGCGTTCTACGTGGTATGTACTGATGTTCTGACGGGTGAGGCCGTGTATCAGGAACTGACTGAGGCTACGGAGGATACCTACGACTGGATACGTGCCTCGGCATCGATGCCACTGGCCTCGAAGATGGTGGCGCTACAGGGACGGAAACTACTGGATGGTGGTGTAGCCGACTCTATTCCGCTGGCGTATTTCGAGTCGATAGGCTATCAGCGGAATGTGGTGATACTGACGCAGCCTATTGGCTATCAGAAGGAGCATCTTAAGCTGATGCCCCTGATGCGCTTGTCGCTTCGCCACTATCCGAAGATGGTTGAGGCTATGGACTGTCGTCATGTGATGTATAACCAACAGTTGGAATACGTGGCACAGGCTGAGCGCGAAGGGCGTTGCCTTGTAATACGTCCAAAGGAGAAGATACCCATTGGCCACATCAGCCACGATGCCAAACAGATGCGTCTCGTCTACGAACAGGGACGCGCCGAAGGCGAGGAATACCTGGACAGCATCAGGGATTTTTATGGCTTATAGTTACTGATGCCTTGCTTCAGGAAACGGATGTATTCGCTGATGTCCTCGTCATAGGCACGACTGCCTGAGAGAGGCTTTCCGTCTGCGTTGAGTATCACGTAGAAAGGCTGGGCGTTGGCTCCGAACTTTGTGCTCTGCAGGTAGCTCCACTTGGCTCCTACGGTGCGTATTGTCTTAGTGTTACCCTCAGCATCTTTCACCTCGTAGGGCTCTTTCAGAGGTGTCTTGTCGTCAACGTACAGCGAGATAAGCACATAGTCATTGTTCAGCATATCGGCCACTTCTGGGTCTGTCCATACGGCAGCCTCCATCTTACGACAGTTGACACAGCCAAAACCGGTAAAGTCTATCAGCACGGGTTTGCCTTGAGCCTTAGCGGCTGCCATACCTTCTTCGTAACTGGTGAACTTAGCCTCTACTACCTGACGATTCAGGTTGAAGTCTTGTGTATTCATAGGTGGTGCAAAGGCGCTGACGGCTTTGCAGGGGGCTCCCCAAAGACCAGGAACCATATAGAGTGCGAAGGCTAGTGACGCGAGGCCGCCCATGATGCAAATAACAGGCATGGGCTTGTGGTTCACTGTTAAAGGTTCATTGTTCATGGCGGGTGGAACGTCACTTTGGAACTTCAGCCAGCCACAAAGATAGGTACCCAGCAGGGCAAAGATGACTATCCAGAGCGAGAGAAATACCTCACGGTCCAGCAAGTGCCAGCCGTACGCTAAGTCTGCCACAGAGAAGAATTTCAGGGCAAAGGCCAGTTCTATAAAGCCCAATGTCACTTTCAGGATATTCATCCATGAGCCAGACTTCGGTGCTTGTTTCAGCCAGGCAGGGAACAGTGCAAACAGGGTGAACGGAAGCGCCAGTGCCAAGGCGAAGCCAAACATGCCCAATGCTGGTGCCAGCCAGTTGCCGCTGGTGGTGGTTTCTACGAGTAGCAGTCCGATAATTGGTGCTGTGCATGAGAACGATACGAGCACCAGCGTGAAAGCCATGAGGAAGATGGAGAGGTAAGAGGTGAGAGGTGAGAGGTGAGAATTTGCTGCCGCCTTAGCAGAGAGTTCATCGCTTTTCTGATCAACCTTATTTGCCCAACTGTCTGGCAACTTGATTTCGAACCATCCGAAGAAGGATAGGGCGAAAACAACGAGCAGCAGGAACAGGAAGATGTTAAAGACGGCGTTGGTCGACATGGCGTTGAGCGTATCGCTGCCAAAGAGTGCCGTGACGAGCAGTCCTAATCCCAGATAGGTAATGATGATGCTAAGTCCGTATGTAACGGCATCTCGGATGCCTTTGCGCTTGTCGTTTTTGGCACGTTTCAGGAAGAACGATACTGTCATCGGAATGATGGGCCAGATGCAAGGCATGCAGACTGCCAATAGTCCACCGATGAATCCCATCAGCAAGATATATAATAAGGAGTGGTCGGCAATGTCGTCATGACCTCCCATTGTCCTCAACTCGTCGATGACAGGCATCCAAAGGGCGTTGGAGGAGTTATTTGTTTTCACAGTATCTAACACTTGTCCTTTATCTTCTTCTATCTTCTTCGTATCTTCCTCTATCTTCTTTGACTCTTCCACCTTCACAGGACTGATGCCCTTTGCCTTGAACTGGACTTCCGACGGTGGCATACAAGTCTGGTCGTTGCAGGCACCATACTCCAGATAGCAGTCAATGTCGTATGCTGGTTTGGTGAAACGAATCTTCTGTACAAAGGTGGCAGCATGCTCGAAGTAGCGCACATCCATATCAAACAGCTTGTCGAACTGCTTGATTTCCTTGCCGAAAGGCTGTAGTTTGCCTATGGCCTCTGCCCCGTCCATCTTCACCACGTTGAATGATGCTGAGATGGGACCACCGCTGCCAAGATCGGTTGAATACACATGCCACCCCGCATCGATGTTGGCCGTAAACACGATTTCTGCCTCATCGCCTTTCAACATCTTCAGTTTCGAACTGAAGTGTACGGGGTCCATCATCTGTGCAAACAATGACACCACCGCCAGTAGGAGGCATGCCGTTGTCAGGTATCTTTTTGTCATGCTCTTTCTGTTACAATTTCAAATCACGTTGCAAAAATAGGAAAAAAACGACAATTATCGATAAAATGTTTTGATAATTGTTATTTTTTTAGTTATTTTGCACGAAAATATCAACACAGCATATGAAAAGACTATTATCAGCTATCTTCCTGTGTGGCGTAGCCCTTGTTATCAACGCTCAAAAGGTGATGTCGCCCAACGGAAAACTGATGGCAAAGACCATCGACAAGAAACTCGTTATTAACTACAAGAACAAGCAAGTGCTGGAACTGGCTGACGTTCAGTATAATAAACTAGATTTCGTCAGGAAGGTGAAGGACGATTACCAGATGCTTGAGGGTAAGCGTCTGCATTGTACCAATCAGGCTAATGAGTATCAGGCATCCATCGGACAGAATGCCAAGATGGTGATGCGACTCTACAACGACGGCATCGCTTTCTGTTATGAATATACGAATCTGCAGAACACCAAGGCACCTGCCGAGCAGACAGCTTATATCATCCACGAAGGTACGAAACGCTGGATGCAGCAATGGAGTGACAGCTACGAGGGTTTCTTCCCCCTGTCTACCACTTCCGAGGTGAAGGCATTGGGCGGCTTTGGAGGTGCTATGGTTCAAAAGAACAATAACACCCATTGGGGCTATCCCTTGCTGATGGAGCCTGTTGACGGTGTGTTCGCCCTCATTACCGAGGCTAATATCGAGCGTCGTCAGAGTGCTTCGAGCCTGTATAATCAGGGCGAGGTGTTCAGTGTTAAGCCAGACCAGAACGACGTACTGTTGTCAGGCGATTGGCACACCCCTTGGCGCGTCGTCATCATCGGTACAATAGCAGACATTGTGCAGTCAACGCTGGTAACTGATGTCAGCGAACCTACAAAGTACGAAGACACCAGTTGGATTAAGCCTGGTGTGGTGTCGTGGATATATTGGGCCAACAACCACGGTTCCAACGACTATAATATCATTAAGAAATATGTGGATATGGCCGTTACGCTGAAGTTGCCCTACGTGTTGATTGATGCCGAGTGGGACGAGATGGACAAGTTGCCCAGCAATGAAGGCAAGACCATCGAGGATGCTGTGGCCTATGCCAATGCCAAAGGTGTCAAACCGCTGATATGGTACAATTCGTCAGTGGGCTGGATTAACGGTGCCCCTGGTCCTAAATTCCGTCTGAACAAGCCCGAGGATCGTGAGAAGGAGTTTGCCTGGTGCGAGAAAATCGGTGTGGCAGGCGTGAAGATTGACTTCTTCAGTGGCGACAACGAGTCGAATATGTCCTACTGTCAAGACCTGATGGAGAGTGCCGCCCGTCATCATCTGTTGGTGAACTTCCACGGAGCACCCATCCCTCGTGGTTGGCAGCGCACCTATCCAAATCTGCTTTCTACAGAAGGCGTCTATGGTGCAGAATGGTACAATAACGTGCCTCACTTTACGAAGAAGGCCGCCAGTCATAATGCCATGCTGCCCTTCACGCGTAATGTCGTTGGTCCGATGGACTATACCCCTTGTGCCTTCAGCGACTCGCAGCATCCACACATCACGTCGAATGCTCACGAGTTGGCACTGACCGTACTTTTCGAAAGTGGTTTACAGCATTTGGCCGACCGTCCTGAGAGTTTCCTGTCTCAGCCTCAGGCAGTGCAGGACTTCTTAGGCCAGTTACCTACCGTATGGGACGAAACACGTTATGTCAGCGGCTATCCTGGACAGAGTGCCGTGCTGGCCCGTCGCAGCGGCGATACATGGTATGTGGCAGGCATCAATGGTTCTGACGAGCCACAGACACTTGCTACCGACCTTCGCTTTATTAAAAAAGGAAACGCGCGGCTGTTTGCCGATGATGCCAGCGGACAATGGAACATCAATACCATCAGTAAGCTGCCCTCGAAGATTGCCTGTCAACCGCGTGGTGGCTTTGTGCTTGTCATCAGCAAGTAATGATAATTATAATGCTAAATATGATAGAAATGAAGAAATTGTTCATGACAGCGATGATGGTCGCTATGAGCCTGGGGATGAATGCCCAGACAGTTCAGAGACAAGTAGTGGAAGAGGGTGGCACAGGCCCGTTCAAGTCGGAAGTAGTAGGTGACTCCTCTTGCCCAGGTTTTACAGTGTATCGTCCGCAAAACCTGAAAGAAGTGGTAGCGAAGCAGGGTACTCTGCCAGTGATTGTCTATGCCAACGGTGCTTGCTTCAACCATAATGTGGAGATGCGCCTGCTGCTGAGCGAGGTAGCCTCCTACGGTTATGTGGCAGCAGCCATCGGTCCGTACGATGAGGCAGATGTAATGGCACAATGGCGTGGTGTGCTGAAGTCAGCCTATCCTGACACCAAGGGCGATGTCATTATGGCTAACGGAGAAAAGATTCTACCCATGACGGCTGAAGAGAAGAAGGCTCAGCAGGAACAGCAGGCCAAACAGCGCGAGGAGGCCGCTAAGAAAGCTAAGAAGAATAAGAAACAACAGGCTCCTGCCGCCCCACAGTTCAGTACCTATCCAAAGATGCTGTTGGAGGTGCTCGACTGGCTGACGGAGCAGAATGCCAAGCAGGGTTCTGAATATTACCACTGTCTCGCCCTTGACCACGTGGCTGCCATGGGACAGTCATGCGGTGGTGCACAGGTTTTAGGCATAGCCTACGACCCCCGTATCAAGACATGCGTGATGCTGAACTCAGGTATCGGCGATATGGCGATGATGGGTACCACGAAAGAGGCACTAAAGAACCTGCACACCCCGATGTTCTACATGATTGGCGGCCCTGGCGACATTGCCTATGCCAATGCCCAGAAGGACTATGAGCGTATTGCTGACAATATCTCCGTGGTGATGCTAAATTCGAAGGATGGGCACAGCGGCACCTATTACGAGAAGCATGGCGGCAACTATGCCAAGGCAGTCGTGAAATGGCTCGACTGGCAGCTGAAAGGTAGGGTAGGACAGTCAGCTCTCTTCCTCGACGACGAATACCTGAAGATGAAATTCCCTGAATGGCAGGGTGTCCGCAAGAACTTCTAAGCGCAGTCCTCGTTAGGAACGATTGACTACGTCCAAAACTCTTTCTCGCCAGTCTGTGTCATCTCACCCTGACACTTAGGGCAGGTATGCTTATCCCATATTCTGATGTTATCGCTGCCGCATTGTAAACACAGACGGCCCACTTCGCTCCTGTAAGATGGAGCCACGTCTGCAATGATACCACCCACAACGATGTTCTGGATGGTCTTGCAGTCAGGGCACAACATTGCCGTAATCTCCTGACGAAAGAGTCCGCGTCCTTCGTACACCTCGGCCTCGTACCCACACTGCTTACAGCGATATTTCAGTTTCCATGCCATGTGTCAGTCATAATTGATGCAAAGATACATAATTTTGAGGAAATATCAAAGTGATTGCTAAAAAATCGGACTAACCAAGACTAAAAAGGGCTGGCTGCATACACATCTGTCAGTCCCTCTTCTTTTTATTCTTCACTCTTAACTTTTCACTATTCACTAGGGTGCAGCCTGCTACCTCATGCACGATGCCGTGCCCATAGCGGTCAGTGCCGCCGTCAGAATGCTAATGATGACCTGAATCACCGTCTTCCATGTCTCTCTCTTCATAGTAATCATAACTCTTAACTCTTAATTCTTAACTCTTAATTATAAAGAGTTGCCCTTTCGGGCAAACTCTTGATCAATCCTCGTCGTCGCCACCGTTACCGCTAGGGGTATCACCGCCGCCACCGTTGTCGCCTCCGCCGTTTTGGTTACCGCCTCCGTTCTCCGTAGATCCGTTGTTCCCTGAGTCCGTGGTTCCACCATTCTCGTTGTCCTCCACATCTCCATTGTCGCCAGAGGTCACGCGCTTCAGCACGTTGCCGTCCTCGTCCAGACAGGTGATTTGAATCGAGGTGTTCTTCAGCTCCTCCTTCACGTCCTCCAGCTCAGCTACAGCCTTCGAGCGGACGCCGAAGCGCATCGTTCCCAGTCCGGGCAGGGGGACGCTGTGACCCTCAGTGGCCCACGTGCGAATCACTTCGCCTGCGGCATCCCAAGCCGCTTTGATCACACCTGCAGAGATACCACTGTGGGTAGAGGCCTCTGCGAACACCTTCTTCTCAGCAATCGGAATGTACAGGTCCGGACGCATCACGAACTTCTTTCCAGAATTCTTACCCAATTTTACTTCACGTCGTTGTGCAATTACTTTAATCGCCATAATTCAATTAGTTTTTAAATAGTCATTTTGTTAATTAATTTTCAATTCTCAATTGTCAATTGTCAATTAGCTTTGATGGGGCCCATTAAAGGAAAATCTTGCAAATGTTAATGCGCGCAATTTC
>JAFVHO010000176.1 GCA_017474485.1 Prevotella sp. | reverse complement strand
CGAGAGCAATCTTGGCAGCCTGATAAGCAGCGTCGAAACAGTCGGCAGGACTGGTAGCAGCCATTACAGGCATTGGGCTCTCACCGTTACGTCCGAACAGAGCCTGCAGCAGGTCGGTCTGCTCACTCTTTGTTGGCAGACCAGTAGCAGGACCACCACGCTGTACGTCGAGAACAACCAATGGAAGCTCCATAATAACAGCCAGGTTCATAGCCTCGCTCTTAAGGCAAACACCAGGACCTGATGTTGAGGTAACACCGAGTGCACCTGCGAACGAAGCACCGAGTGCAGAAGCGCAACCGCTAATCTCGTCCTCGCACTGAACGGTGATGACACCGCAAGACTTGTGCTTAGAGAGCTCGTGGAGCACGTCGGTAGCAGGTGTGATAGGATAAGACCCCAGGTAGAGGCGCAGACCAGCCTTCTCAGCGGCTGCGATGAAACCGTAAGCGGTAGCCTTGTTACCTGTGATATCCATATAGCGTCCAGGAGTCTTCTCCTTGGTTTCTACGCGATAAACATTGATAGCGTTTGAATGCGTGTTGTGACCATAGTCCCAACCAGCCTGAATTACCTTGATGTTAGCCTCGGCAATAGCGGGCTTCTTGGCGAATTTCTCCTTCAGGAAGTTGCCAACGAGGTTCAGGTCGCGGTCGAAGAGCCAGCAAACCAGTCCCAATGCAAACATATTACGGCACTTCATCATCGCTTTGTTGTCCATGCCGGAGTCTGCCAGACAGTCTTTGACCATCGTGGTCAGAGGACACTGAATAACCCGATCGGGGTCGATACCCATCTCGCCGAGGTAATCCTCAGTCTTGAACTGGGCCTTCTCCAAGTCCTTCGGACCAAACGAGTCCGTGTCGATGATAATCGTTGCACCAGGCTTGGCATAGCGGTACTGCGTTTTCAGCGCAGCAGCGTTCATGGCCACCAGCACATCGCACTTGTCACCAGGGGTGTAGACCTTTCCTGCACCGATGTGTACCTGGAAACCAGACACACCAGTCAGCGAACCTTGCGGGGCGCGGATGTCAGCGGGATAATCAGGAAATGTTGATATACCGTTACCTACGGTAGCTGAGACCGTAGAGAAAATGTTACCGGCTAGCTGCATGCCATCGCCGGAGTCTCCTGAAAAACGAACGACCACTTGGTCGAGCTCTTTCACTTCCAATTGTTCAGCCATAATTATTTGGTTTAATACTATCTTTCTCTAAAACGGGTGCAAAATTATTCATTTTTGACGGGAATGCCAAAAAAAATACGCAAAAAATGCATATTTGCAGCAAAAAAGCCACAAACATGCACTCTATTTGCGATAAATATGCAAATTAGTATTCAAACGAAGAGCCGCCTAAGAACTCACGCAGTAGTGATGTAGGAGGTATCTGATCCTCGGGAATGGGACGGATGTAGCTTAGGAATTTACGCAGACGGTAGGCTTCTGCATACTCTGGACAGTTCTCGGGAACTTGTTCAAGCAGGGGCTCTGCTTGTCGCTTGATGACAGCCAGTTCGAAGATCATGGCCGAGTTAAACATGGCATCGGCATTCTCCTGGAATGGGAATATCCATTTGTTTTCACCAGCGCGTACGGAAGGCCATCTGCGGATGGTTTCGCGTGCATTGACACCGCGGTACTTGTTATCGCGAATGATACGACGCAACAGGCGGTTGTCCGTTGTTGGAATATAGTTGTGCGAGTCAAGCAGAATGGTGGTCAGAGCTGAGGCATAGACGCGGAAAATCTGTTCATCTGGAATCTGTGCTGTCAACTCGGGATTTAGGGCATGAATACCCTCAACGACCAGAATTTCTTTGCCTTTCAACTGTAGCTTTTTACCGCTCCACTCGCTTTTACCAGTTTGGAAATTGTAGCGTGGCAGTTCCACCTCCTCGCCACGGAACAAAGCGTTCATCTGCTCGTTCAGTAGCGAGATATTCAAGGCATGCAGATGTTCGAAGTCATAGTCGCCTTTCTCGTCTCGTGGCGTTTGGTCGCGATCCAGAAAATAGTCATCGAGTGATATGGCTACAGGACGGATGCCGTTGACACCCAACTGCACGCTGAGACGCTTGCAAGTGGTGGTCTTGCCGCTTGACGATGGTCCTGCAATCAGCACCATCTTGATGCCCTTTGTATGGGCTATCTCGTCGGCTATCTGACCAATCTTCTTTTCCTGCAAAGCCTCAGAGACCTGTATCAACTGTGAGGAGTAGCCCTTACCGATAGCATCGTTCAGGTCACCTATGTTACGTAATTTGATGATGTCTTGCCATTGATGATGCTCTTTGAAGATGCCGAACATTTTGTCCTGACGGATAAAGGCACCAAGTTTCGAGGGGTCGTTGGTCGTAGGAATGCGTAGCAGCAACCCGTCGTAGTAATACTCCAGTCCGAACAGGTATAACTGTGACGTATTGGTGAGCATCGAGCCATAATAATAGTCCTGATAGCCGTCAATGTCATAATAGGTGGTAAAGAGCCGTCCCGTGCTCTTTAGTAGTTTTACCTTCGACATTGCCCCAGCCTTGCTAAACATCTCGATGGCTTCCTCCGTAGTTGTCTCATAACGATGTATGGGGATGGCGGCATCAATGATTTCCTGCATCTTTTGCCGTAGAATGGAAGCGTCGTCGGGTGTTACCGGTCGTCCGATTTGTAGATCTACATAGTAGCCGTTGCTGATGGGGATATCGATAATCACTTTACAGGGCGTTCCCCCAGGCTCATCGAACAGCTCGTGGGCTGCTTTGCAAAGTATAAAAAATAGTGTGCGTGTATATGCGCGTAAACCACTTAGCGAAGTGATGTCCAGAAACTCCACCTCTTTCTGGTTGTAGATGCGGTAGTGCATACCCTCTACCTTGTTGTTGACACGAGCCGAGATAGCGCCGTGAATCAGTTCAAGACCGCTTAGTTTGTAAGCTTCTTCTAATTTGCTGCCCATCGGAATCTCTACAGTGTTTCCGTTGTTGCGGACATGAATCTTTACCGTTTTTTCCATATAGATTAGTCTTTGGTTATCAAAACTATGCTGCAAAAATAAAGAAAAAAACTGAAAACAGGATGCTAAAACATAAAAAATGCATGCTTATTGCAACTTTTTGGCAAGTTGCACACGTCTAACGGACAAAAGAATAAAAAAAACGACGCTTGTCTGTAGTAAAATGAAATGAGCTGGCGTCTAAAGGATGAAAACAACAATTTAAATTTTACGATTATGAAGACCTTATTTTTTGCAGTTTTAATGTGCGTAGCCGCTATAAGCGCCAAGGCACAAGTTCTCATCTCAGAAACCGTCAAGAATGTTTATGAGGAAGTAGCCAATCAGCCTAAGAGCGATTTCGTTTTCAATGTCGATTTGACTGGCAACGACATCACGACTATGTATATCTACAAGAAGAACGGTGGTGGTAGAGAGATGCTGTCATTAACGCCGAGCCTAAAGTATGAATACACCTATGATGTTGATGGCAAAGTGACCAATAAGGTGACATATCGCTGGGACGACTGCCAGAATTGTTGGGCATGTGTTTCCCGTTACGACTACATCCTTGACAATAACAGCTACAGCGTGGCATATAGCCGTTACAACCGTACTACCAAGAGGTTTGACGAACCAGTGGAAAAAATGGTATATTCGCTGATTCCTTACGATGACATCAATTGTGTCAGCTACTACCAGCGCGAGGATTCGTCGTCACAACTCCAACTGATCAGCGAAACACAGGTAACTGGTCTGCCACTCCTCTTTGCCCAGAAATAATTATAGCACTTGATGTACCTCAGAGGGGATGGCTTCAGCCGTCCCCTTCATGTTTTTTTGTAAAATAATGCGCTGATTAGAAAAGATTTTGTATCTTTGCCCTCGAAAAGAAATAATAACGATGAAAATGACTACTAGCGCATTACGTATGCTCGTCCTTATAGCTATTTTTCTTGTAACGACCATACCAGTTGCTGCACAGAAAACGCATAAGATAAACAATTTGATAGATAGTTTGTTATCTAAGAGGTACTGGCGAGTTGACATCGATACCAACTATATCATCCGTCCACAGACCAAATGGACGTTGACAGCGCGGTTTAACGTGTCAGGTTCACGTATACGGTCAGATGAGAAGGATGGTGAAAAACCTATTGTAATGGAGTTGGATGCCGACAGTAAAGCGACGTTCAGTGTTGGTGTGAGTTACTTGGGAATATCGCTCAACCTGTCGCTCAACCCTTCCAAGCTATTAGGAAAGTACAAAGATACCGAATTTGGCTTCAAATCGTATGGCAGGCGTTTTGGTTTCGACTTTACCTATCAGGATGCCCAAAACTTCAAAGGATGGTACGAAGAGGATGGCAATAGGACGAATTTTACGATACCAGAGGGCACCTTCAGGGTACAGACGCTGAATATGAATGCCTACTATGTATTCAACTATAGAAAATTCTCCTATCCCGCAGCTTTTTCGCACAGCTATATCCAACGTCGTTCAGCAGGCAGTTTCATGATGGCAGCGTCGGCACAGGGACAGAAAGGCGAGATAATTGGTAGCGAAAAGAAGCAGGAATACAAGATGACCAATTTTGGTATTGGTGCGGGCTACGGCTACAACTACGTACCAGGCAAGGGCTGGCTCCTTCACATATCTTCATTGCCCACTCTTATTGTCTACACTAATTCGTCGTTCACTCAGAGTGATTTCAGTCATCCGATACACTATGTGTTCCCTGAGTTTATTATTACCGCTCGTGGAGCCGTTGTCAAACAGATTGGTCGCAACATGTTTGCGGGGCTCTCCGTTATGCACAGCGTTACCACTATTGGAGACAAGGACGAATTGGCTTTCAGTAACATAAAATGGCAAGGTCATCTCTACTTTGGATACCGACTATAGCGCAGGGTACGAAAAAAAAGTATGATTTATTTGGAATCTTAAACATTATTTTGTATATTTGCACCCAAATCAAAAATATTAAATATGTCAATTTGGGTTATTTTTACGCTTCTGGGCTCGCTGGCTTTGCTGATGTTCGGTATGAAGACCATGAGTGAAGCGCTACAGAAGATGGCGGGTCCGCAGTTGCGACACGTCTTGGGAGCCATGACCACCAACCGCTTTACGGGTATGTTAACAGGTACGTTGGTAACGGCTTCAGTACAATCCTCTACCGCTACGACGGTAATGACCGTCTCGTTTGTGAATGCAGGTCTTTTGACGCTGGCACAAGCCATTTCAGTCATCATGGGTGCCAACATTGGAACCACGCTGACGGCATGGATCATGTCCGCTGGTATGTCGTTCGACGTCAGCAGCCTGTCCTATCCAGCATTCTTCGTGGGTATCATCCTCATCTACCAGAAGAAGTACCGTTACATCGGCGACTTCCTGTTTGGTATTGCATTTCTGATATTCGCGCTGGCCGTCTTGCGTAAGACGGGGCAGGACATGCATCTGGGAGAGAATCAAGCTGTGCTCGATTTCTTTGCTTCGTTTGACCCTAACTCGTTTCTCACCACACTGGTATTCCTTGTGCTGGGCGGCATCCTGACGTTCTGCGTACAGTCGTCAGCAGCTGTCATGGCTATCACGATGATCCTGTGTTCCAGTGGCGCCCTGCCCATCTATCAGGGTATTGCGCTGGTAATGGGTGAGAATATCGGTACCACCGTGACCTCGAACTTGGCGGCTATGTCGGCCAATACGCAGGCACGACGGGCGGCCTTGGCGCACATGTTCTTCAACGTGTTTGGCGTCATCTGGATATTGTTTGTGTTCCGTCCGTTCATCGACATGGTGTGCGGTTGGGTAGGCTACGATGTCGATATGCAGAAGGAGGTCGTTGGTGCTTCGGCCTATCTGGCCAATGCAGCCAAGCTGAGCTTCGTGTTGGCAGCCTTCCACACCTCGTTCAACGTGGTTAATACCTTTATCCTGATATGGTTCATCCCCCAGATTGAAAAATTCGTATGCTGGGTCATCAAGCCCAAGAAGGTCGACGAGGAAGAGGATTTCCGCCTACATTTTATTACTGCTGGCTTCATGAAAACCCCTGAGCTCTCAGTACTCGAGGCCCAAAAAGAGATACAACAGTTCTCAAACCGTATGCAGCGCATGTTTGGCATGGTGCGCGAACTACTCACCCTCTCGTCCAGTTCGAACAATAAGAAGGACAATCAAGCTGGCGAATTCAACAAGCTATATACGCGTATCGAGAAGTACGAAGGTATTTCGGACAATATGGAATTGGAGATAGCCAATTATCTGAACTCCGTGAGTGATGCTCACTTGTCAGACGACACCAAGGGTAAGATTCGTGCCATGTTGCGTGAGGTCAGTGAGTTGGAGTCTATTGGCGATGCCTGCTTCAATATGGCCCGTACTATTTCGCGTAAGTATAATGGTAAGGAAGACCATTTCATTGAGCGCCAGTATGACCACTTGCACCAGATGATGGAGCTTACCGACCAGTCGTTGTCGCAGATGAACCGCTTGATGGGTGGCCGCAAGGAGGCGTTCGACGTGAACCGCACGTTCAACATCGAGAACGAAATCAACAACTATCGCAATCAGTTGAAGACGCAGAACATCACGGATGTCAACAACCGCGAGTACACCTACGCTGTTGGTACCATCTACATGGATCTTATTAACGAGTGCGAGAAGTTGGGCGACTATGTAGTAAACGTCGTTGAGGCCCGTATGGGAATCCGGTAGTAAGTGAAAGATGAAAATGAAAAATAAAATAAAACCAATTACTATGAGAAAGATTTTATTGTTAACAGTCGTCATGTTGGCCTCAGTGCTGACAACGATGGCACAGGTGACAACCTCCAGTATCAATGGTAAGGTAGTGGCTGACGGGGAAGAGGTTATTGGAGCCACGGTAACGGCTAAGCACGTACCCTCTGGTACCGTCTACAATGCTGTAACCAACATCAATGGTCGCTATACCATTCAGGGTATGCGCGTGGGTGGTCCGTATGAGATAACCATTTCGTATCTGGGATTTAGAACCGAGGAAATCAAGAATGTGCAGTTGGCACTTGGTGAGGCCAGTACTTTTAATGTTACCATGCAGGAAGACTCGAAAGTGCTGGGCGAAATCGTGGTAACCGGTAAGCATACTATTGGTGGCTCAGGTGCAAGTACCAACTTCTCACTGCAGCAGATTGAGAATGCACCAACGGTGAACCGTAATATCTATGATATTGCCAAGTTGTCGCCACTAGTTAACGTCAGCAAATATGGCGGTATCTCTATTGCTGGTACCAACAACCGTTACAACTCGTTCCAGATTGACGGTGTGGTTAGCAATGACGTGTTTGGTCTGTCCAGCGACGGTACCAACGGCTCACAGGCTGGTGGTAACCCCATCTCCATGGATGCCATTGAACAGGTACAGGTCGTAGCCTCGCCTTTTGACGTCCGTCAGAGTGGTTTCACGGGTGGTGCTATCAATGCCATCACTAAGTCGGGTACCAACAAGTTCACGGGTACGGCATTCGGTTATTATACCAACGAGGACATGTATAGCCGCTGGAATCAGATGACTGGCAAGGAGGATAAACTGACTGACCAGGCCGTCAAGACCTATGGTTTTACCATTGGTGGCCCGATTATCAAGGACAAACTGTTTTTCTTCGGTAGTGTTGAGCGCAAGGAGCGTTCTTATCCCGCATCTTACTATGCAGGTATGGATGGCTATTTCATGACCACAGAGCTGGCTGCAGCTATTGCCAAGCGCTATTATGAGATTACAGGCATTCAGGAAAGCTGGGATCGTCCCGACAATGAAACCAAGAGTACCAGCATTATGGCTCGTCTGGACTGGAACATCAGTAATAAGACGAAGCTGACTCTGCGTTATCAGCATAACCGTGGCGACAAGGATAACGCATCGTCGGGTAATTACTCGTTCTATTTCAGCAACAGTTTACACAAGGTTAGCAACCGTACTAACTCCTTTGTTGCTGAGTTGACGTCGCACCTGAGCGATCAGTATTACAACGAGCTGCGTGTCAGCGGTAACTTCGTACGTGACCACCGCGACGTGCCCTATCAGGGACCGACGCTGTACATCACGAATGGTGAGAAAGACTACGACGTAACCACGAATACCTTCACCCAGTCGGGCACTAACTCTGTGAACATCGGTACAGGCTATCAGGCAGGTATCAACTTTGTTGAACAGGACATCTGGACTGTTGAGGATAATCTGTCTATCTATAAAGGCAACCACACCATTACGGTGGGTACCCATAACGAGTTCTATAACATGAAGAACGGTTTCTTCACTTATGCCAACGGACAGTGGAACTATACAGGCGGTTTTACGTCGCTCTTCAACGACACGCCTAACCTGTGGCAGTGGAACCATGCTGACGAAGCTATTACGGGTACCCGCGAGTGGGGCGCTCCTATGAAGGCTGGCCAGTTGGGCTTTTATATTCAGGACAAGTGGGATATCAATACCAATCTGCAGCTCACACTCGGTCTTCGTGTTGATGCTCCCGTCTACTTCAATAGTCCTTCATGGAACTCTGAATTCAACCTCTCTGAATATGGTATCCAAAACGACGTGCTGGTAGGCCGTCGTCCCAAGACGTCCCTGATGTTCTCTCCGCGCTTAGGCTTCCGTTTCTTCATGGACGATGACCACAAGTATCAGCTGCGTGGTGGTGTCGGCATCTTCAATGGCCGTGCCCCATTCGTATGGATTGAGAATGCTTGGGCTAATACGGGTATTGAGAAGAAGGGTACCACCATCCGCGTTAATGTACCGACGTTTGGCCAGTATGGTGGCAAGACGCCTGCCGAGACAGCAGCCTCTGCCGCAGGTACGTCGTCCAAGCCTGATATCAATACTGTCGACCGCGACTTCAAGTTCCCGCAGGTGGTGCGTGCTAACTTGGCCTTGGAGAGCCTGTTGCCTGGCGACGTGAAGATGACCTTGGAGGGTATGTTCTCGAAAAACCTCAATAACGTATGGTTCGAGAACCTTGCTATCAAGGACAATGGTGTTACCGTCTTTGCCGCTCCAGGATTTGCCAACTCGGCTATTCCTTACTACTCGTTCGATACTGGTGGCTACAACAGCGTCGTCAACATGACCAATACCAACAAGGGCTATAGCTACCAGTTGACAGCACGTATTGAGAAATCGTTCGACTTCGGTCTGAGCCTGATGGCTAACTATACCTTTGGCCACTCATTCGCGCTGAACGAGGGTGGCGCCAGCCAGGCACTATCTAACTGGCAGCAGTATCTCTGCAAGGATCCTAACAAGCAAGAACTGGCTTACTCGACATTCGACGTGCCTCACCGCTTCATGGCACAGATTGGTTATGACTCTAAACGCTATGGCCGTGGTCTCTTCCAGACTCACGTATCGCTGACTTACAATGGTGTTAGCGGTATGCGCTACAGCCTGACGATGGATACTGGCAGCAGCCCCTCGTACAACGGTGACAGCCGTTCGGGCAATACTTTGCTCTACATCCCCACCGATGCCGAATTGGAAGCTATGAACTTCAGCTCGAAGGCCGATAAGGCTAAATTCAAGGATTGGATTGAGAACGACGAGTATGCCAGTGAGCATCGTGGTGAGTTTGCCGAGCGCAACTCGAATCTGGCTCCTTGGGAGAACCAGTTCGACCTGCACATCGCTCAGGACTTCTTCTATTTGAAGAACCGCGGCAGCAAGATTTCGTTGGTATTCGATATTCTGAACGTTGCCAACCTGTTGAACCACGACTGGGGTACCAGCTATAGCAGCACCACTGCTTGCCAGATTCTGAAAGTTGATAACGTTAAGGATGATAAGGCAGGCAATAAGTATGGCGTGTTCAGCTTTGCTGGTCAGGGCATGCAAATCAATAACATTGCAAGTCGCTGGCATATGCAGTTAGGCTTGCGCGTTACATTCTAAGATTCAATAGAATTGTTATAATATAAATCGGCGGTGCTCACCATCATGGGCACCGCTTTTTTTTGTAACTACTCAGTCATGTACCCATGACTTTTTAGGTGGTACCAATCGTACCTCCTAAGAAGTCATAGTTTCGATAAAGCTACTGTTAGGATTGTCCTCAATGATCAGTTGGTAGAGCGTTCCGAACTTTGATTTGCCATTT
>JAFVHO010000175.1 GCA_017474485.1 Prevotella sp. | reverse complement strand
TGTAATACCTATATCATAGAATGTTCGTAACTTTGCAGCGGGAATTGAAAACAGATAAAATATGAAACAGATTCTTTTATTTTTAGCAGCGATGCTGCTCTGCTGCTGCTCTTCGGACAACGAAGTGAAAGCAGAAGCCTCTACCAATACCGGCAAGACATTGGTGGTGTATTATAGCTACACAGGCAACTGCCGCAATATTGTGAACACGCTGACCAATCAGATTCAAGCCGACGTACTAGAAATTCAGCCTGCCGAGAAAGGGCAGAAGTACGAGGCCAACAACTATGCGCTGGGAACGCAGTTACTAAATGCCATCAAAGCTAATCCCAACGATGCCGGCAGCTACCCTGCCATCGACCCTGTGACGACATCGCTCAACGACTACCGGAACATCATCATCGTCACGCCACTGTGGTGGAGCCAAATGGCCGCTATCATGCAGACGTACTTGTTCCAGAATGCCTCACAGATGGCAGACAAGCACGTGGGGCTGATTGTATCGAGCGCCAGTAGCGGCATCTCACAAGTGGTGGCTGACGCCAAGCGACTACTGCCCAATGTGACATGGATGGGCAATGCATTGTGGATTAACAACTTGAATCGCAGCAATACCACTTCATTGGTACAAAACTGGCTCAAGACACTGAGTTTCGCAGAAGAACAAACGGCTATGGATAAAATGTATATTACCATTGATGGAAAGACGCAACGTGTGACACTCGCTGACAACATCGCCACAAAGGCATTGGTAGAAAAGTTGAAGCAAGCACCCGTCACCGTGATGCTCAACAGCAGCGGCGGATTTGAAATTTGGGGCGCACTGGGTTTCTCACTGCCTACAAGTAATCAACAAATGACTGCCCAGCCAGGTGACGTTGTCCTCTACAACGGCAACAACATCTGCCTATTCTACGGTTCTAACTCATGGAGCTACACCAGATTGGGCAAGATTGAAGGTCTGTCAGAAAGCGAGTTACGCACGTTCCTGAAAGCGGGCGAAAGCAATATCAGCGTCACACTATCGCTGACATCAGGCACGACTGCCATCCAACAGTTACAAAACACGAATGATAAGGGAGAGTATTACTCGTTGAATGGTCAGCGAGTGACGAATCCATCGAAAGGAATTTATATTAAGGAAGGGAAAAAGGTGATATTATGAAAAGAGTAATTGTAATATCTACAAGCCTGCGTCGCGGCTCAAACAGCGACATGCTGGCCGACCAGTTCGTGGAAGGTGCAAAAGCTGCCGGGAACGAGGTTGAGAAGATTTCACTTGTAGGCAAGGACATCCAGTTCTGCAAGGGCTGCTTAGGTTGCCAAAAGCTAGGCCGTTGTGTCATCAACGATGACGTGAACGACATCATGGCCAAGGTCATGAATGCCGATGTGGTTTGCTGGGCTACACCTATTTATTATTATGAAATGAGCGGTCAGATGAAAACGCTCATCGACCGCATGAACGCCATGTACTCACAAAACTATTTGTTCCGTGATGTCTATCTGCTGACTACGGCTGCAGAGGATGAGGAAGCGACCCCGAAGCGTGCTGAGACTGGCCTGACGGGTTGGATTGACTGCTATCCCAAGAGCCGCCTATCTAGTACCCTCTTCTGCGGTGGCGTGAACGATGCCCGCGAGATTGAAGGGAATCCAAAACTGCAAGAGGCATTTGAACTTGGAAAAAGTGTGTAATATGACGAAGAAGATAATATTCACCGCAGTACTGCTGGGTGGGATGCTTGCAGGCTGCATAAACAAAGAACAAACCAAAACAGAAGAGAATATGAAACAGGAGCTGAATATCACGCAGGAGTGGGACAAGGTATTCCCGCTAAGCGAGAAGGTAAATCACAAGAAGGTGACGTTCATGACACAGTATGGGCTGACTTTGGCTGCAGACTTGTATATGCCAAAAGACGCCAAAGGTAAGTTGGCAGCCATCGCCGTAAGTGGTCCTTTCGGAGCCGTGAAGGAGCAGTGTAGCGGACTCTATGCAATGAAGATGGCAGAACGTGGTTTCGTAGCTCTGGCATTTGACCCTTCTTATACAGGCGAGAGCAGTGGTGAACCGCGTCGCACAGCCTCGCCCGACATCAATACCGAGGACTTCATGTCAGCAGTCGATTTCCTGGCAAAACAAGAGAATGTGGATGCAGAACGCATTGGCATCATCGGTATCTGTGGATGGGGTGGAATCGCCCTGAATGCTGCCGCAGCCGACACTCGCATCAAGGCAACCGTAGCCTCAACGATGTATGACATGACACGTGTAAGCGGTAACGACTACAACGATGCTTTCGACATTGAAGAGGCACGTCATAAGAACCGTGACATACTCGCTAAGCAGCGCCTCACCGACCCGATGGCAATGGCAGGTGGCGTACTCGACACCGTGCCTCCTCAGGCACCACAGTTCGTTCACGACTACTACGACTATTACAAGACCCCACGCGGCTATCATGCACGTAGCGGCAACTCGAACGACGGTTGGCGCATCATCGGAACGCAGGCTTATGCCAATAGCCGTTTCCTCTACTACATCAACGAGATCCGCTCTGCCGTCCTCGTAATGCATGGTGCAGAAGCTCACTCGCGCTACTTCGGCGAGGATGCCTATCATTATATGGTAGAGGGCAAGGCCGAAGGTTACAAGTTCGTTGGCGAACCTAATCCCAATCCAGAGAACAAGGAGTTGCTGATCATCCCTGGCGCCTCGCATTGTGACCTCTACGATGGAGGCTACGAGGAACTGAAAGGCAAGGGCCAACCTAAGAATCTGATTCCGTGGGACAAGTTGGCCGAGTTCTTCATGGAAAACCTGAAATAAAACAGTGCTTATGAAGCGATTAAAGATAATTATTATCACGATGGCTTTAGCAACAACAGCATTTGCTCAAGGCGTAATTGATGTGCACAGCCACATCATCACACCTGAGTATGTTTCTGCCTTGGAACAGGAGAATAGGTTGATGGACGAGGGATTCCCTTTACCAAAATATGACGTGAAGGGTCACATGAAGTGGATGGACGAAACGGGAATTGAGACGGCTGTATTGACATTAGCAGCACCACAACCTTCAAATGCAGATGTAGTAAGAAAAACCAACGAGACGGCAGCACGTATCAAGAAGGAGCATCCTGGCAGATATCTGTTTTGCGCAGCCCTACCCCTGCCTGATGTGGATGCAGCCATCCGCGAGGCAAAATATGCACTCGACATGTTGGGAGCCGATGGTATTAAGTTGGCAACAAACGTACAAGGCCAGTATCTCGGCGCACCAGAACTTGACAGACTCTTCGCCTTTTTGAACGAGCGCAAGGCTGTAGTCATCCTGCATCCCCATCGGCCTGAACCTGTGAACCGTGAGGTGATGATGCAGACACCACTTGCCATGCAGGAATATCTCTCTGAGACTACACGTGCCGTAACGAACATGATATCACGCAATGTACTTGCCCGCTATCCCAACATGAAAGTCGTTGTTCCTCATTGCGGAGCCTATCTGCCACTTGCCGTGCCTCGTATGAAGTCGCTGACACCCGTGATGCAAGCCAACAACCTTGTAGGCGACATTGACTGGGAAGCAAATCTGCGTGCCCTCTACTATGACCTTGCCGGTGCTCACTCACCTGAGGTCATTCGCATGATGCTGACTATCACCACACCCGGCCATCTGCTCTACGGCTCCGACTATCCCTATGTAGCTCCACAGGTGCTTACTGCAAGTCTACAGCGCATGAAAGACTACCTGACATCTGAATCCGACTTAGCACCGTTCCGCGAGATGATATTGTGGAAGAATGCACAATGGCTGTTTGGTAAGACTGGAGAAAAGTCGATTCGACCCGTTCGGCAGGCTCAGGATAGACAGGCTCACGACATGCCGGCGACTACGAAATCCGATGCAGCCGCAATGATTGTCCGGATAGCAGAAATCGAGGTCTATCCGCAATATCTGAAAGAATACTTGGAATTTGCCAACGAAGTGGATCGCCTGAGTGTAGAGCGCGAACCAGGCGTTATATGTCTGTTCCCAATGCAGAGTGAAGAGGACTCCACGCAGATTCGCATTCTCGAAATCTATGCTTCGGAAGATGCCTACCAGCATCACCTGAAGACCGACCATTTCCAGAAGTACAAGCAGGGGACACTCCACATGGTGAAAGACCTGAAACTGCCCACCATGCGTCCGCTCGATCCTAAAACGATGGACATGATATTCAAAAAACTCAAGGACAACAAATGAAAAGAATCGTATTATTATTAATAGCTGTATTGACTATGACAACGATAAACAGTCAGACACTGACAAAGCGTCAAAAAGGATTGGCAGCATGTGCCTGCCTGATGGCACAGGGTGATATGGACCGTTTGGAGCCTGCCGTGCGCATGGCACTTGACAACGGAGTGACCATCAACGAACTGAAGGAGGCATTCTCGCAACTCTATGCCTACACAGGTTTTCCGCGCTCACTGAATGCGTTGGGAGTGCTAAGCAAGGTCTTGGAAAACAAACAGCCAGGTTGGCAGGAGGGCAAGCCCTGGACACGTCCTGCTGAGTGGGACGATGCCAAGAAAACCTACGAACTGGGGGTGAAGAACCAAACACAGCTCTCAGGACGTCCATTCAACTACGATTTCTGCCCACAGGACGACTACTATCTGAAGTCGCACCTCTTCGGCGACATCTTCGCTGGTACACAACTCACATCAGCCGACCGTGAAATAGTGACCGTGGCAGCATTGAGCGGCCTCGATGGTGTTGCCCCGCAGCTGGCAGCTCACAAGCAGGGAGCCGTGAATATGGGCAACAGCCAGCAGCTCGTGGATGAACTCACGGCTTGGCTTGGAAGCGAGGGCTATACTCTGCAGAGCAAATGGCCTAAGGGCGACCCAAATCCCTACGGTAAGTATTTCACGGGGCAGAGTTATCTGGCTGACGTTGGTGGTGGTGTAATGAACGTCACCTTCGAACCTCGCTGCCGCAACTACTGGCACGTGCATCACAAGCAGGTGCAGGTGCTAATTTGCGTTGCCGGTCGCGGCTGGTATCAGGAATGGGGCAAGGAGGCAGTCGAAATGACTCCTGGCACCGTTATTGCTGTTCCAGCCGAAGTCAAACACTGGCACGGAGCAGCAATAGACTCATGGTTCCAACACCTCACTTACCACAAAGATGTGCAGGAAGGAGCCTCCAACGAGTGGTTAGAGTCTGTAACGGATGAGGTGTATAATAAGCTGAAGTAATACATCGGACAGTTCTTCCTAAGATTACAGCCAAACGTCCATTGAGCGACTAATGGCTATCACTTTCCACCGATTCGACAGGCTTACGACAAGTCATATCGCATGCGATTTAGTTAAACAACCTTAAACTTTAGCATAAATCGCTTGCGATATAATTATTTCTGCTTATCTTTGCACTTGCACTGCTACGTGCACAACGTCTTTGTATTAATAACTCACTAATTTGTTTGACAAATAGCATTACCATAAATTATCACAGAGTATGAAGAAACTAATGACAATCTGCCTATTGGCAGTTACAAGTGTGCTAACCATGAACGCACAGAATGTTTATGATTTCAAAGTAAAGGACGACGCAGGTAAGAACGTGTCTCTCTCAAACTACAAAGGAAAAGTGCTGCTAATTGTGAATACAGCTACACGTTGCGGATTCACACCTCAGTATAAGGATTTAGAGGCTCTTTACGAGAAGTATCAAGGTAAAGGGCTGGAGATTCTCGACTTCCCCTGCAACCAATTCGGCGCACAGGCTCCCGGCACGATTCAGGAGATTCATCAGTTTTGCACAGCGAACTACGACATCAAGTTCCCACAGTTCGACAAGATTGATGTGAATGGTGAGAATGCCCATCCGCTCTACATCTGGCTAAAGGCGCAGAAAGGCTTTGGCGGATTTGACGTCAACGACCAGCGTGGTAAGATGATGGACGACATGCTTCGCAAGCGCGATGCCGATTTCGACAAGAAGAACGATATCAAGTGGAATTTCACCAAGTTCCTCGTCAGCCGCGAAGGAAAAGTGCTGAAGCGCTATGAGCCGACCGACAAGATGAGTGACATCGAGGCCGACATCAGCAAAGAAATCCGATAAGGCATATTACTATAATTACTTTATTACTAAACCTACGACTATGACAATTAAAGCAATCCGAATGTTCGACGGCGGTTTCATGAACCAGCAGTTTGCCTTTGGCGGTGAATCAAAAGAAGGCACAGACGAACAAATCATCTACCGCAGCAGCCTCCAGAATTTCCTGATTGACACGGGCGACGAGGTCATCCTTATTGATACTGGCTTTCAAAACGACATGAAAGCACCTGAGAAGAAGCTAGGTGCCCCGCTCTACATGGGCGAAAAGATAGCCGACTATATGGATGCCTTTGCGGCAGCAGGCTACAAGCCAGAGCAAGTAACTAAAATTCTCGTCACCCACAAACATCCCGACCACACAGCAGCTTTGCAATATTTCCCCAATGCCAAGGTATTCATTGGTCCAGAGGATGCTGATGCCATGAAGTTGGAGGGTGAAAACATCGTCCGCGCTCAATATGGCGAGGCATACAAGAACTTCCCCAATGCCCAGCAGGTAATCCCTGGCATCTGGTTTATCGAAGCGAAGGGTCACACCAAAGGCAACAGCATCATCATTGTCGAATGCGACGGTCTCTATTATATGTTCCATGGTGATGTGACCTATTGCGATGCAGCTCTGAAAGCCAACAAACTGAGCATTGTGTTCGAGGATAAGGATGCAGCACGTGAAACACTCGACCGTGTGCGCCAGTTCATCAAGGAAAACCCTACCGTATATCTCTCCACACATTGTCCGGAAGGCTACGAGAATCTGGAGATGAAACGCGTGATGAAGCTGTAAAGAAACATTCTACCTCATGAAGAAGATTATCATTATCGACGGAGGCCCTAGAAAGAATTTCAATACGGCCTCGATGCTGCAGAAGTTTGCTGATGGAGCAAGTTCAGTGAGCAGCGAAATTAAAGTAAAGACGGTGCACCTTTATGCTCTTGACTACAAGGGATGCATGTCGTGTATGGCATGTAAGATGAAAGGAAAGGCATCAAACGTATGCAAATTCAAGGATGCACTGACTCCTATGCTGGAAGAGATTGCTGAAGCAGACGGACTGGTACTGGGCTCACCCATTTACTTTGGTGACGTGACAGGTCAGATGCGTACGTTCCTTGAACGTCTAGCATTTCCATGGCTCTCATACAACGACTACAGCATGACGGCTCCCAAGCGTATGCCAGTAGTTCTGATAGAGACCATGAACGGAACGCCTGAAAGGAACAACAGTCAGGGCTACGGCTCGATGGAATACTGTATCACAGCAGCTCTCGGAGAACCAAAACACTTGGTCGCATACAACACATACCAAGTAAAAAACTACGACCGTTTCGAACTTGCAGGATTCTCAGAAGAAGCCAAACGTAAGTGGCGAGACGAACATTGGGAGCAGGATTTGCAGAAAGCCTATGATGCTGGCCGACAAATGGCAGAAAAGATCTTAGCGTAATTCGGTTGTTGAAAGTCCAGAGAGTAAGTTATCATTGACATTCTTAAGGTAAGGGAAACAATGTATCACACTCGACGCGAGCAAAACGTCCGAATCGATGTAGCAGATGCTTTACGGGGAATCGCTGTAGCAGGCATCATATTGTATCATGCCGTGGAGCATTTTGATGTCTTCACAGAGGAGCCAATCACTTACACACTGCCATGCGACCAAACGGTAGGCAATGTGCTTGCCTGGTTGCTGAGTGGCAAGATGTACGGAATCTTCGCCATGCTCTTTGGACTGAGTTTCTTCATCATGAATGACAACCAACAGCAGAAAGGCTGCTCGTTTTCTGGTCGCTTTGCCTGGCGCATGTGTCTGCTGTTCATGTTCGGTCTAGTTAATGTCGCTTTCTACGACGGCGACATTCTGATGCTCTATGCAGCCTACGGCTTACTGCTCATACCTGTCAGTTATCTGCCGTCTGGCATAGTGTGGTGCATTATTGGTGTGCTGGCCATCCAGCCTATTGAGCTGTTCTGCCTGCTGACGGATACCCCCCTCGATCATACCAGGCTCTTTGACATTTACAATCAGACCATCGCCTTTCATGAGCACGGTACATTCTGGGAGAATGCCGTGAACAACCTGAGATATGGATTCGAACTGAACTTACGCTACAACGTTTTTAGTGGGCGACTGACACAACTACTATGCCTTTTTATCCTTGGTATGCAGTTAGGCAGACAACGTCTCTTCTACAATGAGGGGCGCAACTTACAGACATGGCAGTGCATCCTTGCGTTGTCGGTCATCATCGTCATCGCATTTAGTTTTGTGGACTTTGGCATACTGAAACCTTGGCTCACTCCCATTTACAACCTCTTCATTTTATTGATGATCGTCGCAGCCGTGGTTTCAGCATGGTATGCCTGTAAGAGTGTGCGTAATGTATTGCATCACCTGTGTTTCTTTGGTCGTATGAGTCTCACCAACTACCTACTCCAGTCCATCATTGGCTGCTTCATTTTCTACGGCTATGGACTGGCCTGCTATCGTCATGTCGGCATCACATACGCTGTCCTCATTGGGTTAGGTATGGTCATATGCCAATACCTATTCTGCCGTTATTGGTTCAGTAACCACCAGCGAGGACCAATGGAGAGCTTATGGCGAAAAATGACATGGATTAATAGATGAAAGGCTTTATACAGAAATGGATATGATTATCAGAGAAGCAATACCGACGGACATGGCTGCAATCATGCAGGTGATGGATGCCGCAAAGGGTATTATGCGACAGTCGGGCAATATGCACCAATGGGGAGAAGGCTACCCATCAGAGG
>JAFVHO010000174.1 GCA_017474485.1 Prevotella sp. | reverse complement strand
TTCATGCCAGGCACACGACCTTGCAGCGCCTTCATTGGGTTGTTCTCGTTCTGCTTCGCCATCTCGTCGACACTCACTGTCGAGATTGCACCCGTCAGGTCGGCCTTGCGCTGGGTGGTGTAACCTGTGACCACCACCTCGTTCAGTGTGTTGGCTTCCTCCTCAATGGTCACCTGCATACCATTCTTGGCAGGCACTTCCATGGTCAGATAACCAATGTAGGAGATGACCAGCGTCTTACCGGCCTCTACCTTCAGTTTGAAGTTACCATCAAAATCGGTTACCGTACCGTTCGACGTTCCTTTTTCCATCACCGTGGCACCAATCACCGGTCCCATGGCGTCAGAAACTGTTCCTGTAATCTCCTGTTGCGCGTACATTATTGTATTTAGCAGCAAGACCAGGCAACTCAGAATGAATCTTTTCGTTCTCTCCATTTGCATTTTGTTTTTAGTTAATACTCTTGTTACAATTTCTGCTGCAAAAGTATGTACTAATCTTATATCTATATTGAAAATATCGTTCACTCCGTACAAAATTTGTTGCAATGTAACATTTTTGCGATGGAATGAACGATTTTTCTTAATGATTAATCTTTATTGTTTAATCTTTAATGTTCCTCACGTCCCCCGGCACCATGCCATATTCTTCCTTAAAGCATTTGGTAAAATAGGAAGGAGCAGTGAACCCTACGGCGTATGCCACTTCAGAAACACTCTTGTCGGTAGTGAGCAGTATCTGATAGGCACGGTTCAGTCTGGCGGTACGTAACAGCTCGACAGGCGATGAGCCTGAAACGGCCTTCACCTTGCGATAGAGTTGAACACGACTAAGGTTCATGTCGGCTGCTAAATCCTCAACGCTGACATCACTATCGGCCAGACGGGCTTCGACAACCTCTTTGAAACGGGTGATAAAGATTGAGACAGCGGCGGGTTCTGTTTCGTCAGTGTCATCAGTACTGTCTATACGCTCAGTCTCCTCTGGCTTTTCTGATTCCTCTAAATTCTCAGGGACTGCAACTGGTTCAGGCATATTCCACAACGTGTTCACCACGCGTTCTCTCTGCAAGGCAATTTTGCGGAGGTAATAAAGGTAGAACAGTACGAAGACAATAACGAGCAATGCAATGATGCCAATGGCAAGCCAGTTAACGATGCGCTGGGTGTCAAGCTCATGCAGGTAGTCGTCAGCCTTATTATGCAACTCGTCCAGACGGTCAGCCTGTCGCATCAACTCCTCACCCTGCATAAGCAGCACCTTGGCATTGTCACTAGTCACCAGGGCTGACATCAGCATGGTTTCCTTCTCGTAGGGTTTACCTTCGAGAATATTAACGGCCAATTCAATGATTTGGTCTCCATGTGTGGGATAGATGTATGAAGCGTCGAGCAAAGAGTCACGCACTAGTTTGATGCCGCCGTTCTCACCCGGCAAACCGTCGATGCCGCAAAATAAAGTTGAGAGTTGAGAGTTTAAAGTTGAGAGTGCTTTGCGGGCACCCATGGCCGTGCGGTCGTTGGCACCGAATACCAAATCTACGTGAATATCTTTATTATTTGCCAGCCATTGTTTCGTGCTCTCGTATGCTGTTGGCTCCGTCCAGTCGCCTTGCAGCGAACCCACAACCTTGATGCCGGGTGCATCCTTCAGGGCATCCATGAAGCCGTTGTGACGCTCGATGGCGGGCGACGAGCCTTCCAAGCCCTTTATCTCTAACACCGTTCCCTGTCCATGAAGCCGAGAAACAATATACTCACCCATCACACGCCCCATCTCGTAGTTGTCGGCACTGATAAAGGCGGTATATTTCTGTGAACTGGTCTTGCGCTCGAATACAATCACAGGGATACCCTTATCGTATGCACGATCGATGGCAGGCGAGATAGTCTGCACCTGATTCGGTGCCACAATGAGCAAGTCGATGCCATCATTCACGAGGCTGTCAATCTGCTGCACCTGTCGCTCATCGTTATCGTAGGCCGCAGCAAACTTCAGTTCGATATTGTCGTGGAAGTAAGCACCCATACGCAGCTCAGCATTCTGCTTGTCGCGCCAGATGTCAGCGGAACACTGTGACACTCCGATACGATACTTCACCTTGCCCCCAGAGCAAGATACAAGTAACGTAGCCAATACAAATAAATAGAAGAATCTTTGTCGCATATTTGTTCGGTTTAAGTGTTACTATTTATCCAACTATATCTCGTAGCACGTGCATTACCATGTGAAGCAATCAGTGGCGTTTTGCAAAGACCTTCGATGAGG
>JAFVHO010000173.1 GCA_017474485.1 Prevotella sp. | reverse complement strand
TGCATGTTTCCATTCTATACTGGAGACTGCTAAGAGAAATGGCAAATCAAAGTTCGGAACGCTCTACCAACTGATCATTGAGGACAATCCTAACAGTAGCTTTATCGAAACTATGACTTCTTAGGAGGTACGATTGGTACCGCCTAAAAAGTCATGGGAACATGACTGAGTAGTTACTCGTTTTTTACCTTTATATACGCTTTTTCAGTCAAGAAATCCCCTTCCAGACACATTCTTTCTGCGTCTGGACGATTGCATAAGCAACAGGTAGCCGGATCAAACTTCTATAAGATGTAGTGAGCCTTGGCCACTCATCAGATTACTTCTTCAGATCTTGGAGTTAATGCCACAATTTGTGTAAAGATGTAGTCTCAATGACTCATCAAAAGGGACTAGTGGTCATTGTAATATATGAGAAGTCAGTCCGACTTAAACACCTGTTGTTATACATATTGTTAGTTGTTCTATTAAGACTGTACATACGCCTTCTTCGTCTTCATGACGGCATACGCCTTGCAAGCGAGTTTCCTGGCAACCTTGACGATTGCCTTCTGAGGGTTCATACTCTGACAACAGTTGGTATAATAGCATCCCAGCTGATAGTCTCTATGGATGGCCACCCAGCTTGCCTCTACAATCAGTGGGCCGATTTGTTTATTGCCTCTGAAGGTCTTTACACCATTGCTCTTCTTCTCGCCTGAGTCGTGGCATGTCGGGATAAGTCCGAGTATGGCCACAAACTTTCGCTCATTGGGGAAACGGATAGGATCGTTGTCCAGTTCGGTCAGCACCGACATGGAGGTTATCAGTCCAAATCCTGGCACGGACGACAACAGCGAGAAGTTCTCCTTATACTTGTCTGTAGTGCTCAGACGGCGTATCTCACGGGTGATTGTTAGTATATCCTTCCTGATGTGTTCCACTTGATTGCAAAGCAGCATGAGCGTCCGTTTCTCCTCAGAAAGCAGCTCCACGTCCTCACGTAGCCATTTCATAAAGTTCCGTGACCAGTGGGTCCCCTTTTTGCTGAAACGCTCAGGATATACAACACTTGCGTATAGAGCAGATGCTTTGTCCTGTTCTTCTGACGCGAGAGGTCCCTGATAAACCGTTGTCGTAGGCGCATCAGGTTCGTATCGTCCATGTAGCGCTTGTCCTTGACGTAGATACCAGTCAGCTCGCCACGCTTCAGCGACCAGGCTATCTTCTCAGAGTCTACGGCATCTGTCTTCATTGCCTTCTCCTTGCCTGTCGTCGGAATGTCGGCAGGGTTAACTACAATATTCTCGAAGCCAAGCTCCGTTAGGGCATAATGGACGGAAAAGCCACAGAACCCCGTCTCATAGGCCGACTTGTAGTGTGCTTCGGGGAATTTCTTGTTCAGTCTGTCAAAGAGCTCTTTTGCATCTGCATGCTGAGCGAATGAATACTTGCAGCCACTTTCTATGAGCGTTGTCACGTGCCACGTTTTCAAATGTACGTCAATTCCGACGTAAATGTTTTGTCCTTTGAAAGAAATTTTGTTACTTTGCATCTCGGTACGGTTTTAATTGTGAATGTATATTGTTTTTTAGCACTTACAAAAATACAAACCAATTATTATCGTACCAACTTTTTCCTTCAATTTTAACGTTTTATGGCGCAGTCCTTTCATCGTTTTGATGACGGTGAGGGTTCTCGGAGCGGAGCGAAGAGGTTCGTCATCGTTGGCAAAACGAAATCTTCTCCAGCGTACCTTTAGCGCTCATTGGTAACTTTTCATGTTGCAAACATAGTAATTGTGTACTTCTGCGAAGACCTTCAATGGTGTGCCCTACGCGGACATCATCAGCGAGTGGTGGCGCCAGCACGGCGGCGAGCCCAAGGAGGGTGTGCGCAACATTGCCCTGCACAAGCTGGCCGTACATCTGCGCGGCATCTGCGACAATCGTCAGGATGTGCTCATGGAGGTGATGCCTCGCCTCGGACTCTCTGACGCTGAACTTCGCAGCATCATTGCCTCAGCCTGCAAGGAACAACCCAAGGGCCTGACCTTGGAGATGAAGGCGGTGCTGAAGACCCTTGACGTGAAATGTCAGGAATCAGCCGTCAGCCCTCAGACTTCACAGAGTCTGCCTCCTGAGATGCCGAAGAAGTTGCCGAAGCTCATCAAGCTGTTGGTGTCGAAGACTCCTGACATCTACAAGCCCACGGTGGCGCAGGCTGTGTTCCCAGCATTGGCTACCCATCTGTGGCAGGTGAAGTTCGAGTACATCGACGGTGTGATGCATCAGGCGACGCTGATGAATGTGGTGATGGCTGAGACAGGTGCGGGCAAGAGCTGCATCGACAAGCCCATACAGGCTATCATGGCTGACATTGCCGCTCGCGACAAGGTGAATCTGGCGCGTGAAAAAGCGTGGAAGGATGAGGTGAACTCGAAGGGTGCCAACAAAGATAAGGCCAAGCGCCCTGAGGGACTGGTGATTCAGCAGATTGATGCCGACATGACCAATGCCGCCTTCGTGATGCGTCTGGAGGAGTCGGAAGGACATTTCCTCTTCCTGAAGATTAACGAGATTCAGCAGCTTGACGCGTTGAAGGGCAATGGCAAGGCTGGTCAGCAGTTCCAGATTATCTGTCTGGCCTTCGACCCCGACAGCGAGTATGGTCAGACGCGCGTGGGTACGCAGTCCATTTCGGCTCGCGTGCAGGTGCTGTTCAACTTCAACGCCTGTACCACCGTCAACAAAGGACGTCAGTACTTCCGCAACGTGCTGGTGGACGGACCCATCTCGCGCATCAACTTCTGCACCATTCCTGAACAGCCTATCGGCTCGCCCATTCCCAAGTATGGCAAGTATGATGCGCAGTTCAGCGAGGAGTTGAAACCCTTCATCGACAACCTTTGTGCCGCTCGTGGCGAGATATTCTGCCCAGAGGCCTACAGGTTGGCGAAGAAGCTGGACGATGAACTCAAGCAGAAGGCCATTGAAAGTCAGAACCGTACGTACGAGAATCTCTCGTTCCGTGCCAACGTCATTGCCTATTTGAAGGCATGTGTGCTCTACGTGGCCAATGGTTGCAAGTGGGAGAAGTCGATAGAGGACTTCATCCGCTGGAGCCTGAACTACGACTTGTGGTGCAAAATGGAGTTCTTTGGCGATGCCATCACACAGGCCAACCGCTTCAACGGTCCCAGCAACAACCAGCCCAAGAGTCTGTTGGAAGACCTGCCGCATGTGTTCTCGCGCGAAGACGTGAAGACGCTGTATATCAAGAAGGGTATGGACACAAGCAAGGTGGCTCAGACCATCCGTATGTGGAAGCACCGCAACCTGATTATTGAGCAGGCAGATGGTATCTACAAGCAACTGAGGTACGCCGCCTAAGCGTGACAGCGTGACAGGCGTGACAGCAAAAAATGGGTTCATCGTTTGGTGGACTCATTTTTTCTTCGTATCTTCGCAGCATGAAAAAGTTCATGCTATTGTTGACGGTTGCGTGCTGGGCAGGTTTGGCCTCGGCACAGATTCAGACGAATGCGGGTGTGCAGTACCTGCAGTGTATGCAAAAAGATATGTCGACGGATTTCTATGACCTGTCGAATACGTACTTCCTAGCTGACTCGCTGGTGACGTTCGACGCCCGAAAGGGTGAGGGACTGGTGCAGTGGAAGCGCTACAGGCTGAGTCCGCGTCAGGCGTTCAACCTGAACGGCTACTGGCCTGTGAGGATGCAGATGCTGGACTTCCCTGATGCTGCGTACGAGAACGACCCTGCGCTGAAAATCAAGATGGAGTGGATAACGCCGAGGACAGCGCGCATACGAATGCTGATGACGCCTGTGGAGCCGAAGAATACGGACCAAGAGGACGTGATGTTCTGTGACGCATTCAAGAAGAAGGTGGCGGTTGGCAGCCAAACTGCTAACCACTCGAGCCGTTCGGAATACGGTAGCATTGAGATACAGCCGTATCCTTTCCGCATCGTAGTGAAGGACGCGAAAGGGAAGGTGCTGACGCAGACACGCCATATCATTGACAACGATTCGACGCAGGTGAAGCTGTTGCCGTTCTCGTTTATCAAGCGCGGCAGCGACAATTCGCGCAGCATCAATCCTGTGTTCCTGTTGTCGCCAGGCGAAAGGATTTATGGTTGTGGTGAGTCGTTTACGTCGCTGAACAAGGTAGGTCAGAAAGTGCATCTCTCTGTGACAGACCCTCAGGGCCCTGAGACTGACGGACAGTATAAGCCCGTGCCCTTCTACTTCTCGAATCGTGGCTACGGCATCTTTATGCACACCTCGGCACCTGTCACCTGCGACTTCGGAGCCTCGTATATCGGTGCGCAGCGCCTGTTTATGGCTGACGAACAGATGGACTTCTTTGTGTTCTTCGGCGAAGCCAAGGATATTCTGAACGAATATACGGACATCACGGGCAAGAGTCCGATGTTACCGCTGTGGAGCTTTGGCACGTGGATGAGCCGCATTACCTATTTTTCGCAGAAGGAAGGCTTGGAGATTGCCCGTCAGTTGCGTGCCCACAAGATTCCCAGCGACGTGATACATTTCGATACGGGTTGGTTTGGTGTTGACTGGCAGTGCGACTATCAGTTTGCGAAGGACCGCTTCGAGGATCCTGTGAAGATGCTGGAACAGCTGTCGAAGGATGGCTTTCACACCTGTCTGTGGCAGTTGCCGTACTTCACGCCCAAGAACCGCTTCTTCCCAGAGATTATTGAAAAAGGGCTGCACGTGGTGAATGCCACTGGCGGTATGCCTGTGGAAGATGCCATTCTCGACTTCTCGAATCCTGAGACCGTCAGTTGGTACCAGTCGAAGATTGAAGGTCTGATGAAGCAGGGCGTTTCGACCATCAAGTGCGACTTCGGCGAGGCAGCGCCCTATAACGGTTTCTACCATAGCGGTAAGGGTGGACTGTACGAGCATAACCTCTATCCGTTGCGCTACAACAAAGCCCTGTGGGAAGTTGTTGAACGCTCGCATCCTGGCGAAGGCATCATCTGGGCACGTTCGGCTTGGGCTGGTTCCCAGCGTTATGCCCTGCATTGGGGTGGTGATGCGGCTACGAACAATATCGGTATGTTGGGCGACCTGCGTGGAGGCCTGAGCTTCGGACTCAGCGGATTCTCGTTTTGGAGTCACGATATGGGTGGCTTCGTGACCGCATCGCCCGAGGATATCTATCGCCGCTGGCTGCCGTTCGGATTCCTGTCGAGCCACACGCGAGCCCACGGTGCACCTCCTACGGAACCTTGGCTCATCAGCGAGTCGTTTACTGAGGCTTTCCGTGCGTGTGCCGAGATGAAATACAAGCTGATGCCTTACGTCTATGCTCAGGCGAAGGACTGTTCAGAGCGCGGACTGCCGATGGTGCGGGCCCTGCTGGTGGAGTTTCCGCAGGACAAGGGCGCCTGGCTGGTGGAGGATGAATATATGTTCGGCAGTCAGATGCTCGTAGCTCCGCTGATGGAATCAGGCAACAGCCGTGATGTCTATCTGCCCAAGGGCAAATGGATTGACTACCAGACGGGTAGGGTGTATGAGGGTGGCTATCAGACCATCGAGGCAGGCAAGATTCCTGCCATCATACTGGTCCGCGACGGTAGCATCATTCCCCACGCCCCTCTGGCACAACGCACGGACCAGATAGACTGGAGCAAGATAGAGTTGCGCGAATACAAGGCAGATGCAGCGACGTGTAGCGGACTGTTGTTTAAGCCTGGTGATACGACGATACAGCGTATCACTTCCAACGACAAATAATATCTCACTTATGAAAACAATATATCTGATATTATCTGTCCTGTTGCTGTCAACGCCGATGATGGCGCAGAATCAAACGACGGGCGACGAAGGGTATACTGATATCTATAAGGAGTATACCGACGACCCCGACATGCGTATCTATACCAGCTATATAGATTATACCGATTTGGCTACAGAGATTACGGCGGGCTGTATGAATGACTACCAGCGCGTCAAGGCCATCTACGAATGGGTGTGCAAGAACATCGACTACGACTTGACGTTAAGCATCCATAGGGCTGACAGCTGTCTCGCAATGCGTAAGGGTGTGTGTCAGGCTTATTGCGAACTGTTCTACAGAATAGCCCAGCCATTGAACATCCGTGTGGAACTTATTGACGGCTACGCGAAGGGTATCGATGGCAGAATCGGCAGGGAGGGGCATACGTGGTTGTTTGCCTATACTCAGGAGAAACGCGGAATCTTGCTTGACCCTACGTGGGGAGCTGGTGGGATGGTGGATGGCCAGTATCAGAAGAACGCCAACTGCATGATGTGGTTTAATGTGGAGCCTGAATGGATGATGCTGACGCACTATCCAAATCTGGAGGTCTACCAGCTGATAGATCAGCCGATAACGATGAGGCAATTCCGCGACATGCCGATGCCCAGTCCGCTATGGCTTGAATACGGTCTCGATGCGAAGAAGCTCTTTAAGTTGGCCAAGGACAATGCGTTGGCGCTGCCTGTATTTTACAATGGCGGCGAGAATCAGTTCAAGATTATAGATATCCCGATGAGCGATTCGCTGACCATCGGTCAGGACTATACATTCCGTATTCAGATGCTGAACGACAGGGAGTTCGTGGTTCGTAACAACAAGGATTATAACCAAACGGCTGATTGGAAGTCGGAGGGTAATGGCGTCTACTCAATCAGTTTCATGCCTTGTGATACCGTCAGGCTGACCTTCGGACTGAAGGACCGCGTCAGGGCCAACTACTGGAACACCATGCTGGAGTATCAGATCAAGCCACCTACGGCTGACGACTGGGCGAGGGTGGAGCAGAAGTATCCGCTGCGTGTGCCAGATGCGAGGGCTGTGGGCGATATCGATGGTCCGGCCTGGGAACAGGCTGGTTATGATGGTCATCGCCTGTTGCAAGTCATTCGTGAGCAGAAGGTACAGGAGTTGCCTACCATCTACAGCGACCAAGGCCAGAAGTTCAAGATTATTGAGGTGCCCATGAACAAACAACTGAAGAGAAATACGGAATATGTGTTCAGAATCAAGCCCGAGTCGGGGCTGGAGTGGGCTGTTGTGAACGGAACCGAGTGGTTTAAGAACTGGCAGAGTGCGAATGGCGTCTACACACTGAGAGTAACGCCTCGCAAGACGGGAATGATAATGCTGTGTGTGAGGATGAAAGAAAAACCACCTAAGTTCGTCTCCTGTCTGCTGTATGATGTGACGAATTAGGTTTTTACTGACAATTCTGACAAATGACAGTGACATATTTTTCAATTAAAAGCTAAAAAAGTGACAAAATGTTTGGTGGTTTCGTGGGAAATGTGTACTTTTGCAAGCGAAATTTAAAAACGAGAGATGAAAAGTCTGAATCTGATTAGCAACATTATTATTATTCGACTGCGTAAAAGTAGCCGGAAGTGATGGGTTGTATCTGATGACGATTGAAAATTGAACATTAAACTAAATACAGAGCCTTTCTCACTTCCGGGTGCAGAGAGGCTTTTTTTGTAGTGAATAGTGAAAAATGAATAGTGAAAAGTTTATAAGATGAGTGACAGATTGTTTATTTTCGACACGACGCTGCGCGATGGTGAGCAGGTGCCTGGTTGCCAACTGAACACGGTAGAGAAGATTCAGGTGGCTAAGGCATTGGAGCAGTTGGGCGTGGACGTGATTGAAGCAGGATTCCCTGTGTCGAGTCCTGGCGACTACCATAGTGTGATTGAGATTTCGAAGGCCGTTACGTGGCCTACGATTTGTGCGCTGACGCGTGCCGTTGAGCACGATATCGACGTGGCTGTCGAGGCGTTGCAGTATGCCAAGCACAAGCGCATCCACACGGGTATCGGCACGAGTGACGAGCACATCAAGTACAAGTTCAATTCGACGCGCGAACGCATTCTGGAACATGCTGTCGAGGCGACCCGATATGCCAAAAGGTTTGTGGACGATGTGGAGTTCTATTGTGAGGATGCAGGACGTACGGATAACGAATATCTGGCGCAGGTGGTCGAGGCAGTCATCAAGGCTGGTGCGACGGTTATCAACATTCCTGACACAACGGGCTACTGTCTGCCACAGGAGTACTACGACAAGATTCGTTATCTGAAGGAGCATGTGGACGGCATCGACGCCTGCATCATATCGACCCACTGCCACAACGATCTGGGTATGGCTACGGCCAATACGCTGAACGGTGTGCTGGCTGGTGCACGTCAGGTGGAGGTAACTGTGAACGGCATTGGAGAGCGTGCTGGTAATACCAGTCTGGAGGAAATTGCAATGATTCTAAAGTGTCACAAGTCGATAGACATCGAGACGAACATCAATACCACGAAGATTTATCCGACAAGCCGTATGGTGTCGAGCCTGATGAACATGCCCGTACAACCCAACAAGGCTATTGTGGGGCGTAATGCGTTTGCACATTCGAGTGGCATCCATCAGGACGGCGTATTAAAAAATGTACACACGTACGAGATAATAGACCCCAAGGATGTGGGTATCGATGTGGACTCAATCGTACTGACGGCCCGCTCAGGTCGTGCCGCCCTGAAGCATCGTCTGATGATAAACGGCGTAGACGTGAGCGACGAGAAGAAGATAGACAAAATATATGAGCAATTCTTGGCATTGGCAGACAAGAAGAAGGAAATATCGGATGCCGACGTCATGATGCTGGCTGGTGCAGATACGGCAGAGGTGCATACGGTAAAGCTTGATTTCCTGCAAGTTACGAGCGGAAAGGGTGTGCGCAGTGTGGCCTCGATAGGACTGGATATCAGTGGTCAGAAGTTTGAGGCAGCCGCCTCAGGTAACGGTCCTGTGGATGCTGCTATCAAGGCCCTGAAGAAGATTATCATGAAGCAGATGACGCTGAAAGAGTTTACCATTCAGGCCATCTCGAAGGGAAGCGACGATGTTGGTAAAGTGCACATGCAGGTAGAGTACGACGGTAGTCTCTATTATGGCTTTGGTGCCAATACCGACATCGTGACGGCCTCCGTCGAAGCGTATATCGATTGTATCAACAAGTTTAAAGTGGAAGACTAATGAATACATTATTTGATAAGATATGGGATGCGCACGTGGTGCAGCAGGTGGATGACGGGCCTACACAACTCTACATCGACCGCTTGTATTGCCACGAGGTGACGTCGCCGCAAGCCTTTGAGGGTATGCGGAGTAGGGGACTGAAATGCTTCCGTCCTGAGCAGATTGTCTGCATGCCCGACCACAATACGCCAACGCATGATCAGGACAAACCCATTGAGGACCCAGTATCGAAGGCACAGGTTGACACACTGGAAAAGAACGCCCGCGAGTTCGGACTGACGCATTACGGCATGTACTCGAAGGACAATGGTATCATCCATGTGGTGGGTCCTGAGAAAGGCTTGTCGTTGCCAGGTATGACCATTGTCTGTGGTGATTCCCATACATCTACACATGGCGCCATGGGTGCTGTGGCCTTTGGTATCGGTACGTCAGAGGTTGAGATGGTAATGGCCTCGCAGTGCATCCTGCAACAGAAACCCAAGTCGATGCGTATCACTGTAAACGGTACGCTGGGTAAGGGCGTGACAGCCAAGGATGTAGCACTCTATCTGATGGCGCAGTTGACCACCAGTGGTGCTACGGGCTACTTTGTGGAGTATGCGGGCGAGGTTGTGAAAAACCTCTCGATGGAAGGTCGTCTGACGCTTTGCAACCTGTCGATAGAAATGGGTGCGCGTGGTGGATTCATCGCTCCCGACCAAGTGACCTTTGAGTACGTCAAAGGTAAGGAATATGCGCCCAAGGGCGAAGCGTGGGAGAGAGCCGTTGCCTATTGGAAGACCCTGAAGAGTGGCGACGATGCCGTGTTTGACAAAGAACTGGTGTTCGACGCTAAGGATATAGAACCACGCGTGACCTACGGCACGAATCCTGGCATGGGTATTGGCATTACGGAAAGCATTCCAGCCTCAGGCGATGCCAACTTCGAGAAGGCTCTTGGCTATATGGACTTCAAGGCTGGCGAAAAGCTGTTAGGCAAGAAGATTGACTACGTATTCTTGGGCGCCTGCACCAACGGACGCATTGAGGACTTCCGTGCTTTTGCCTCGTTGGTAAAGGGTCGCAAAAAGGCTGAGAACGTGGTGGCTTGGCTGGTGCCTGGCTCATGGGCTGTACGCCAGCAGATAGAGGATGAAGGACTTGACAAGGTGCTTGAAGCCTCAGGCTTTGAAATCCGTCAGCCTGGTTGTTCTGCCTGTTTGGCTATGAACGACGATAAGGTGCCTGCTGGCAAATATGCCGTATCGACCTCGAACCGCAACTTCGAAGGTCGTCAGGGTCCTGGTGCCCGTACTATTCTGGCTTCGCCACTGGTGGCTGCTGCCGCTGCTGTTACAGGAGTAATTACTGATCCAAGAACATTATTATGAAACAGAAATTTGATATAATAACAAGTACCTGCGTGCCCCTGCCGTTGGAGAATGTCGATACCGACCAGATTATCCCTGCCCGTTTTCTGAAGGCGACCACCAAGGAGGAACGTTTCTTTGGCGACAACCTGTTTCGTGACTGGCGCTATCATAGTGACGGCAGTGTAAACAAGGATTTTGTTCTCAACAATCCCAAATACAAAGGCTGCATCCTTGTGGCTGGTAAGAACTTCGGTTCAGGTTCGAGTCGTGAACATGCTGCGTGGGCCATTGCGGGCTATGGTTTCCGTGTGGTCATCAGCTCGTTCTTTGCCGACATCCACAAGAACAACGAACTGAACAACTTCGTGCTGCCTGTGCAGGTCAGTGAGGATTTCCTGTCTGAATTGTTTTCAACCATTCAAGACAACCCCGATGCCGAGGTAGAGGTTGACCTGCCCAATCAGACGGTAACCAACAAAGTCACAGGACGCTCAGAACATTTTGATATTAACGGCTATAAGAAGCATTGTCTGATGAATGGATTGGACGACATCGACTTCCTTGTGGCCAACAAAGATAAGATAGAAACATGGGAAAAGCAGAGAAGATAAATACGTATCAGCGCATTCTGCCTTTCATAGAGATAATGGATTCTACGTTGCGCGATGGCGAGCAGACCAACGGCGTATCGTTCCTGCCTCATGAAAAGCTGGTAATGGCGCGTAAGTTGCTGTCTGACGTTAACGTTGACCGTATCGAGGTGGCTTCGGCACGTGTGTCTGAAGGCGAACGTGAGGCTGTGACCAAGATATGTGCATACGCCCAGAAAAACAATCTGTTGGAGCGTGTCGAAGTGTTGGGCTTCGTGGATGGCGGACAGTCTATCGATTGGATTGCTGAATGTGGTGGACGAGTGGTCAACTTGTTGGCAAAGGGGTCGCTGAAGCATTGTACGCACCAGTTGCACAAGACACCTGAGGAGCATATCAGCGACATCAAGAAGGAGTTGGAATATGCTGCCAGCAAAGGCATCCGTGTCAATCTGTATTTGGAGGACTGGTCGAACGGTATGAAGGATTCGCCTGAGTATGTGTATCAGTTGATGGACGCGCTGACACTGAACGTTCAAAGTTCAACGTTCAATGTTCAACGTTTCATGTTGCCTGACACGTTGGGCGTGATGAATCCCCTGCAAGTCATCGAGTATTTCCGCAAGATGATGAAGCGCTATCCGGACGTGCATTTCGACTTCCATGCGCATAACGACTACGATTTGGCAGTGTCGAACTCGCTGGCTGCTGTGCTCAGTGGTGCACGTGGTTTGCACGTCACTGTGAATGGGCTGGGGGAGCGTTGTGGCAATGCTCCGTTGGCCTCCGTTCAGGCCATTTTGAAAGACCAGTTCCATGCCAAGACGAACCTTGTAGAGAGTCAGCTGAACGACCTGTCGCGCATGGTCGAGAGTTTCAGTGGCATCACGGTAGCCCCCAACCAACCTATCGTTGGCGAGAATGTGTTTACGCAGGTAGCTGGCGTACATGCTGATGGCGACACGAAGGACCAGCTGTATTTTAACGAACTGATGCCTGAACGTTTTGGTCGTAAGCGTGAGTATGCTTTAGGCAAACAAAGCGGTCGTGCCAACATTGCCAAAAACCTTGAGGAACTGGGTTTGGAACTGACACCTGAGCAGACGCGCCGTGTGACGGAACGTATCACGGAACTGGGCGACAAGAAGGAGATAGTGACGCAGGACGACCTGCCGTATATTGTCAGCGATGTATTGAAACACGACGGCTCAGAGGAAAAGGTCAAGCTGATTAGCTATATCGTGACAACAGCCTACGGCCTGAAACCTGGTGCGAATATCAAGGTGGAAATCAATGGTCAGGAATTTGAAGGCAGTGCCGTGGGCGATGGTCAGTACGACGCTTTTGTCAAAGCCCTGCGCCACATCTATAAAAAATATCTTGACCGCACATTCCCCACGTTGGCCAACTATCAAGTTAGTATTCCCCCTGGTGGACGTACGGATGCCTTGGTGCAGACGGTCATATCGTGGCACTATAAGGACGGCCTGCTGCGTACGCGAGGACTGGATGCCGACCAGACGGAAGCTGCCATTAAGGCAACGTTTAAGATGCTGAATATTATTGAAAGTGATTTAACGAAATAACAATATGAAACTGAAAATTGCGATATTGGCCGGTGATGGTATCGGCCCAGAGATTATGAAACAAGGTGTGGCTGTGCTCAATGCTGTTGCTAAGAAATGCGGTCACGAGTTTGAATACGAAGAAGCACTGGTGGGTGCCTGTGCTATTGATGCCTGTGGCGATGCCTATCCCGACACGACGCACGATGTATGTATGCGTGCTGACGCCGTGCTGTTTGCTGCCGTTGGCGACCTGAAATACGACAACAATCCTACGTTGAAGATGCGTCCTGAAACGGGTCTGCTGGCCATGCGCAAGAAGTTGGGATTGTTTGCCAACATCCGTCCTGTAGCCACGTTCGACTGCCTGCTACATAAGTCGCCGTTGAAGGAAGAACTGTTGCGTGGTGCCGATTTCGTGGTCATTCGTGAACTGACAGGCGGTATGTATTTTGGCGAGAAGCATCAAGACAACGATATGGCCTTCGACACCAATATCTATACGCGTCCTGAAATTGAGCGCATCCTCAAGGTAGCCTTCGAAATGGCTATGCAGCGCCATAAGCACCTGACTGTTGTCGATAAGGCTAACGTGTTGGCGTCGAGTCGTTTGTGGCGTCAGGTGGCCAAAGAAATGGAACCGCAATATCCTGAGGTAACGACGGATTATATGTTCATCGACAATGCCTCGATGCGTGTGCTGACGGAGCCTCGTTTCTTCGATGTCATTGTAACGGAGAATACGTTTGGTGACATTTTGACTGATGAAACGTCTTGTATAACGGGGTCTATGGGACTCCAGCCATCCAGTTCGCTGGGCGAGCATACACCACTCTTCGAACCCGTTCACGGCTCATGGCCTCAGGCTGCAGGTCAGAACCTCGCCAATCCTTTGGCACAGATATTGTCAGCCGCCATGTTGCTGGAACACTTTGGGTTAGAGCGTGAGGGGGCCCTGATTCGTGAGGCCGTCAATGGCTCGTTGGATGCCAATGTCCGCACGCCTGAAATCCAAGTCGAGGGTGGCCAGAAATATGGAACAAAGGAAGTTGGTCAATGGATTGTAGACTATATCAACAGACAATGAGAAATTTTAAGAATGAGATAATGAGAAATTATTTTGGGCACCGTATATTGATGACGTTAGTCCTCATCTCTCATTTTCTCATTTCCTCATTTTCTCAATCTCCTAACTGGCGCGACACGCTGACCGTGCTGAACAAGCAGATAGCGCAGTCGCAGTGGTCTACGGACCTGCATCTGCGCAAGGCCAATGCCAATCTGCAACTGAAGCAATGGCAGTATGCTGTCGAGGAGTATGCACTGGTCTTACAGCATGAGGCACGCAATCCTGCAGCCTTGTTCTATCGTGCTTACGCCTATACGCACCTGCGCCGTTTCGACTTGGCCCGCAACGACCTCAACGACCTGCTCATGGTGTTGCCCCATCATTTCGAGGCACGTCTGTCACTGGCTGTCGTGCTGCAACAGCTGGGGCGTAAGCAGGAGGCATTGGACCATCTTAATCAGGCTATCCAGCAGTCTCCTGACTCGGCTGTGGCCTATGCAGCACGAGCCAACCTTGAGCGTGACATGAAGCAGGACGAGGCAGCGCTCTATGACTGGCAGAAGGCTGAGGAACTGTCGCCAAAGGATCCGACATACGTGGTGTCACATGTCGACCTCTTGCTGGTCTTGGAACGTAGGAAGGAGGCTCGTCGCGTGCTCGATGCAGCAGTCAGTCGTGGTGTACCTCGTGGCATGTTGCTCGAATGGTATGCAAAATGTAAAAGATAGAAGTTAGAGAATAGAAGTGAAGAAAATCATAGAAAAAATCAAGCACCCCACCAGGCGTCAGTTCTTGGCAGCCTTCTTTGTTGTTGTAGCCATTTTGGGCATTATCAGGTATTTTGTGCAGCGTGCTCATAGCCTTGAGGATGCTCCGATGGCCCAAACTGCGCAGAAGTACAATCGTATTCGTGGCGTACGCAATTATAAGTCAGAGTTTCCTGACAGTCAGAGCGTACAGATTGTAGCAGCCCAGAAGTGGGGTGTGCGACCAGTGAAGAATCGCGAGGATGCCGAGCATCGAAAGAAGGAGTTGGTGTATATTGGCGAGAGTCCGTATTATCATGTCGACCGCCTGTCCAGTTCCATTCCTTACCTTGTGCCACGTGCTGCCTTGATGCTGCAGGACATCGGCGAAGCTTTCTATGATAGTCTTTATGCCAAGGGTATACCTCTCCATCAGCTCATCGTTACCAGTGTATTGCGCTCGATGGATGACGTAGCCAAACTTCAGCGTCACAATCCCAATGCCACTGAGCAGAGTTGCCATCTATATGGCACAACTGTCGATATCTGTTACAACCGCTATCAGCCATTGACCCGTGAGGTTCGCAACGACACGCTGAAGTGGGTGTTGTCCGAAGTACTACGTGACAAGCGCAACGAAGGCCGTTGCTACATCAAGTACGAGGTCAAGCAGGGTTGCTTCCACATGACGGTAAGATAATTGCGTGCCATACTCATAGCTTAGGATTGAACAATATATATTCTTTATTGTCATGTTTATTAAGGTCTAATTATATCAAAAATATCTTCAAAAGTTAAATTATCATAAAACACAAATAAATCGTAGATGTTTTACGAATTTCGTATAATATTATTTGCAAACAAAGAAAATATTGCATATATTTGTAGCGAAATTACGAAATAAAGTATAAATAAAGCATCTATGATTAGAGATTTTTGGGTACAAAATTACCTTTCCATTCGCGACAAGCAAGAACTGAGTTTCTTGGCAAAAGGCCCTGCTTCGGAACTTGTCACAGAAGTTGCCGACGGCACGTATTTGTATAAGTTAGGCATCCTGTATGGCCCAAATGCTTCTGGCAAGTCTAATATGCTGATAGCATTAAATCAAGTATTTCGTTTGCTGATATTGTCCAAATCAGATGCTAACGAAAGTATTAATCGTAGTATTCCCTTCATTCTCACAAAGGACGATCCTATTGAAATGCACGTGTCATTCTATGCTAATGGTATCAGATATGATTATGATGTGTCGTTTAATGAGAAATACATTTTGAGTGAATACCTATACTATTATCCTAACAAATCAAAGGCTTTGTTCTATGAACGTCATTTTGTAGGTGAGAATATACAGACAGAAATTAAGTTTGGCCCAAGTTTACAATTATCTGTCAAGACCCAAGACAGTATCCGTGAGAACACGCTGAACAATCATAGTGTTCTGTCTGTTTGCAGAAAAGCCGCTTTAAAGGAAGACATCGCTCCATTCAACGTCCTTCATAGTTGGATTATGGACAATTATCATGAAGTGGACGGTGATGGACAAAAAGGAGTTGTTGAGACATTAAAGGATGCTTATAACAGTCCCATTAAGCGTAAGTTCTATAACACGATGCTACAAAAGGCAGATCTAAACATTTTGGAGTACCGGCCTATTGTAGAAGACCGTTATTTGCCAGCAGAATATCGTGAACGTATTCAAAAGGAAAATATTCCAGAAAAGATGAAAGAGGCCTTACTTAAACCCACTGCAGATTCTATTGCATTTGTCAATCACTCTTCAAATGGTAATTTTGATGTTCCTCTTAAATTACAGTCAAATGGCACTCTAAAATACATACAAATTTTGGATGCATTATATGATATGATAACAAGTTCTCATGTTTATTATCTGGATGAATTAGGTGAGGATTTGCACAACGACCTGTTGTACTACTATCTTAATGTTTTCATCTTCAACTCAGAGAAATCACAACTGATTATCACCAGTCAAGAAACGACACTCCTTTCTCAGGATTTAATCAACGAGAACAGAGGTGTTGTGTGGTTTGTTGAGAAAAACAAAGAGACAGCATCGTCTGAGTATTCTCGTGGAGATTCATTCGGCTTGCACAAGAATTTGTCACTATATAATTCATATCGCATTGGCCGTTTGGGAGCAAAGCCAGAATTGGGTAGTATCTTTATAAATCTGGAGGATTGATATGGGAAAACTACGCCAAACAGCACTCATTTTAGGTGAAGGCCCTACCGAGTTCTTCTACTTCAAGTCCTTGTGCGATGTGTTTAAACGTCTGACCATCAAGCCAGATTATCCCAAACATACAAACCTCAAGGAACTTGAAGCAAAAATAGAAGAGGGCATTGCAATGGGTTATAGCCATATCTTTTGCATTATTGACATGGACACGAAGGACAAGGAGCCAGAACAATCTCAATATCAAAAGTTGAAAGCGAGATATGCCAACCCTATCAACAAACCCAGGAAAGGTATTTATTGCGAGGTCGAGTTTTTCGAGACTCACCGCTGCACAGAACTGTTCTTCCTCTACTATTTCCGCTACACATCACGTCCATACGAGGACCAGGAATCTCTACTAAAGGATTTGAACCAGTGCGTGGAGTATCAGAAAACAATAGAATTTTTCATCAAGAGCAAGGGCTTGCATAGTTACTTTGAACGCAATGGTGGCTCATTAGCGACTGCTACAGCCAATGCCAATCACTCTATGGAGGAGAAACAGATGAGTGATAGAGATTACACTTACTCTGAACTTGGACGGCTAATGAAGTTGTTAGAAACTCTATAAGATTTACTATTTTCCATCTGTTCCTATTTCCTCCCATTCTGCAAAATCCTGTACCTTGTGGAGCGGATGGCCTCTTGGGTGATGCCCATGATGCGGCGGACGGCCTTATCGTCCATGCCCATTTCGTAGAGGATGAGGAAGAAAATCTTTCTCTGGCAGTTATATCTCAAAAAGTTTTCATACCTTTGCACCCGAAATCTATAGGACGATGGAACAAAAGTTTAGCAATAACAGTTTAGACCTCGAGACGCTGCGGGAGTTTTGCAAGCGGGAGGGCGAGGCGGTCACCTACCGTAAGGGTGACCAGTTGGAGCGTGAGGGCGACCCGGCACGTTGGTTCGCCTTTGTCACAGAAGGATGCTTCAAGTACGTGACGCATGGCATCAGCGACGACAGGGAACACATCACATGGTTCTCCTTCCAGGGCGAGTTTGTGGTTGATTACCCCACATTCCTCTACGGTCGTCCTTCGCAGACCACTATTGAGGCGATGATGCCCAGCCGCGTGATCAGGGTCACAGGCCAGCAACTGGAGCAGTTCTTCGACCAAAGCAAGGAGACGATGATACTTCGTGCCATCATTGCCGAGCACATCCTCTTCCAATTCCGTTCGCGCTATCTCGACCTTCACTGCACCACAGCCCGCGAACGCTACGAAATGCTGATGCAGCGTTGCCCAGGCATTGTGGACCACCTTGCCTTGCAGGATATCGCCTCGTTCCTCAACGTCACGCCCCAAACCATCAGCAAGATACGCAAAGAAATCACGTTTGATAGTCGAAAATAGTCAAAAACAGCAAAAATTCTGAATCTAGTTTCAGACTTTTACCCTCGGTACCAGATTTTCGGGTTTGCCGAGGGTTTATTTGTGCGGTATTTTGTAACTTCGTTGCACAAATCGTATAAATATCAAAGAAAAATGAAAAAAGTTGGTTTTCCCGTGCAGTCTTTTCCATAAATGCTGGACTCTAAAAATAGAGACGTTATGTTCACGATGGAGATAGCACGGCTGATAGAACGGTGTAGACAGGGCGATGCGGATGCGCTCGGAGAATTGTATAAGGCATACGCCCAGAGGATGAGGGGCGTGTGCCGAAGGTATGTCAGTGATGAAGAGACCGTGGACGATGTGCTTCATGACGCATTTATCATCATCTTCACTTCATTCGACAGGCTGCGGGATGCCTCGAAAGCGGAAGGATGGATGATGTCGATAACGAGGAATGTGGCGTCGAAGTATAAAGACCATTTGGATAATTTGCCATTCGTTCCTTTGAAAGAAGCAGAATCCTTAGCTACACCTGATGAAGAGAACAGCATAAGGGGCGTGCCGTTGGAAGACGTACTGCGCATGGTAGAGCGATTGCCCGAAGGTTATGGGCAGGTATTCCGCCTATCAGTTTTTGATGGAATGTCTCACAAAGAGATTGCCACCATGCTGGGCATTGAAGCACATTCATCTTCTTCACAATTGGCACGTGCCAAGAAGATACTCCGTAAGATGATGCAGCAGTATTGGGCTGTTTTCCTGCTGTTACTTATTCCCGTCACGTTCTTCCTACTCAAAAAAGAAGATTCTACTATCGAAAAGGAGCCAGCCATTGCCAAGCAGAAAGAGACCCCGAAGCAGAATACGAAAGAATTATCGAAGGAACAGTCACAGGAACCTATAATTGTTTATCTGCCTGTGCATCATACAAGCATTAGTACTGATACACTACATCCTGTTATTGCTGAGGTTGTAGACTCAATTATGCCTGACACCCTTTCAGACATGATGGCACAAGAGCAGACAATCCCTGACTCCATAGCAGCAGACACGACAAGGGGTATACACAAGGTGGAGCTGCCACATGATGACATTGCTGATAGATTCCCTGACAAGCCAATCATCAGTACCAACTATGAACAACGATGGTCGCTACAATTGGCATACGCAGGGCAACTGGACGAGCAGAGTCGCTACAATCAGCCATACACTTATCGGCCTGCGCCACCAAAGTCGCAGTCGCTCCCAAGCTCTGGCCCCACTGCTTCGGGCAGCATTGACAACTGGAACGACTACGCCATTTATCTCGCTAACAATCCCGACGCTGTAAGCGCTCAGGTCCGTAGCATTGTTATGAATATCGTACTGAACAACGCAAACCATCCCGGCGAGGACAAGTTACTGCGTACCTGCCACCATTACATGCCCGTCGTTTGGTCGCTGGCATTGAAATACAAGTTGAATAATCGCTTCGGCTTGGAGACGGGGCTGAGCTACAGTCGCCTAATATCTGACTATGAGATGGGCACCGACGGCAATGTCATCCGCGAGCAGCAGACAATTCACTACCTAGGCATCCCACTAAAGGGTATATATAATATGTATATGGGTAGGCAGTGGGGAGTCTACGGTAGCCTCGGCCTGACGACGGAAATGCCCGTTCACACACTGCTCAACACAAACTATTACCTAAAGGGGGCATTGGAAACTACCGAAAAGGCCTTCATTCGTGCCCCGTGGCAGTGGTCGGTTGGCATAGGACTCGGACTGCAGTACGATCTAACGCCAGCCATTGGCCTCTTTGCTGAGCCAAACCTGCAATACTACATCCCGACGGGTAGCAACGTCGAGACCTACCGCAGTGAGCATCCGTTCTCTTTCTCTTTGCCATTAGGTATCAGATTTACGTGGTAATCGGTGCAGTCTTTTCATAGTTCAACGGACTATATAAGTAGAGAGACAAATCATTTATTCATTTAATCAGTAAGAATTATGAAAAAGCAAATCAGAAACTGTTTCTGGATGTTGGCGATAGCCACAGCCAGCCTTGCAATGTCTATGACAGCTTGCAACAATGATGACAACGAGACGGCAAAGCCTTTCACTACAGACCCCATTGAGTCTTCACTCTATGCTTGTGGCATTAGTCAAGACGGAACAAGAGGTGTAGCAGAAGCTGCCAACGTGGTGTTTACCGAGGATGACATCCTGTGGTTTGACGTGAATACACGTGAACTACGCTTCCGCGACACGATGGAACCGCTGCGTGAAAAAATCCCATTGCTTGCTGGTGTCAACTTCTATTTGGGTGGGGAATACCTCTTTTCTGGAGGAGCCACCCATGTCAGCCTCATCTGTAGCCAGGTATTCGATGACCTAGTACTCTGCTGCGGAAAGATTGACGGCGAGGTTGTCGATAATGGTCACTACTACCTCCACGACTGCTATCCCCTGCAGTTCATCGACGACGAACGTGTGCAGGCCAACCGCGAGAAGCGATCTGCGCAGTGGAAACTCTTCACGGATTATTTGGAAAGCAAAGGTAAATTGAAGAAATAACCACCTTCAATCCACAAAAGTACACTTCTTGGCAAAGATTAGCCACAAAAATAACAAAAACGCTGAATCTAGTTTCAGACTTTTACCCTCGGCACCAGAATTTGGGGTTTGCCGAGGGTTTATTTGTACAGTATTTTGTAACTTCGCTGCCGAAATACGAAAAAAGACATATAATGAATATAGAATTAAAACGATGGACTATGAGTGACAGCAAGGAACTTACTGCCTTATGCAACGCTGTTGATAGGAGTTTCCTTTCTGACCGTCTGCCTAATCCTTACACGATAAAGGATGCGGAAGATTGGTTGTGTCGTGTGTCTCAAAATGAAGCGTTTTCAGGTATCTATCGTGCTATCATCGCAGACGAAAAAGTAGTTGGCAGCATTTCTGTCGAACAGAAGGAAGATGTTTATCGGATTGATGGTGAAATTGGCTTTATGCTTCACGGCGATTATTGTAACAAGGGAATAATGACAGAGGTGGTTAGGCAAATGTGTACAATTGCCTTCCGCGACTTGCCGATTGAACGGATAACGGCTAACATCTTCCAGCCAAATACCGCCTCGATGCAGGTCTTAAGTAAGAATGGCTTTGTTCATGAGGCTACCTTGCGAAATGCCGTCATTAAGAACAACGAAATATACAAACTCTGTATTTTCGGGTTGACAAAGCAAAACAAATAAAAATACATCGGAATGAACAAGAAAACTATCACATTATTAGCCCTCGTCGCAATACTTATGGTGTTATCGTTAGGGGCGAGAGCGCAGACAAAGGCCGACTCCCTACGTGCCGACAGTATCTATAAGTCAATGGAACTGCAAGGCGTTGAGGTCGTCAAGCAGAAGTCACTTGTCAAGTCAGACATAGACAAAATCACCTACGACATCGAGAACGACCCCGACTCTAAATCGAACACCGTAATTGAGATGCTGCGTAAGGTGCCGATGGTAACCGTCGATGGTGAGGACAACATACAGGTGAACGGCTCCAGTTCATTCAAGGTGTATGTAAACAACAAGCCCAACCAGATGATGTCAAACAATCCGAAGGAAGTTCTGAAGAGCATGCCTGCCACCAGCATCAAAAAGATAGAGGTCATCACCAATCCTGGACCGAAATATGATGCTGAGGGTGTAGGGGGGATCCTGAACATCATCACCTACGGACAACGTATCGAAGGCTATACCGCCACCTTTAGCGGAAACGTCAGCAACCGTAGTGCCGGCGGCAGCACTTACGCTACCGTCAAAAGTGGTAAACTGATGATGAGTGGGCGTTATAGTTACAACTACTACTACTCTCCTCGCAGTTACTCTGGCAGTAGCCGGAAGACCATCGGCAACATCACTGATTCATCGTCTGACCTCGAAAACGAAAGCACATCCAAGGGCCACGGACATTCACAGTTCGGCTCCTTCGAGGCGAGTTATGAGATTGATACACTCCGACTGCTCACTGCTTCGTTTGATCTCTATGGCGGCGGTAACAAGAATAACGGTGACGGCACAACCCTTGCTACCTCGCCCCTAACGCAGACACCGCTTTACAGATATACCACCGACCGACATTCCAATAGTAACTATGGTTACATCGACGGTGGTATCGACTATCAGCGCAGTTTCTCCGTTCCAGAACGTCTGCTGACATTTTCGTATAAGATTGAGTATGAGCCCGACAAGAGCGAGTCCAAAACCGACTACCTTGATATGCAGGCTGCCGA
>JAFVHO010000172.1 GCA_017474485.1 Prevotella sp. | reverse complement strand
TTGAAGAGGTCGCTCTCCAAGAATATCTGACCGTCGGTGATGGAGATCACGTTCGTGGGGATGTATGCCGACACGTCGCCAGCCTGCGTCTCGATGATGGGCAGAGCGGTGAGCGAGCCACCACCCTTGACGTGGCCCTTCATGCATGCGGGCAGGTCGTTCATCTGCTCGGCCACCTCCTGCTGTTCGTTAATCTTGGCCGCACGCTCCAACAGACGAGAGTGCAGATAGAACACGTCACCAGGATAAGCCTCACGTCCAGAAGGACGGCGCAGAATCAGCGACACCTCACGATAGGCAACGGCTTGTTTCGACAGGTCGTCATATACTACCAGTGCGGGGAAGCCACGATCGCGGAAATACTCGCCGATGGCAGCACCAGCAAATGGTGCATAATACTGCATAGCAGCAGGATCGGCAGCGGTAGCAGCCACCACGATAGTATAAGGCATAGCGCCATGCTCCTTCAGTGTCTGAACGAGCGTAGCAACTGTACTAGCCTTTTGACCGATGGCAACATAGATACAATATACGGGCTTGCCAGCCTCATAGAAACTCTTCTGGTTGATGATGGTGTCGACAGCAATAGCGGTCTTACCCGTCTGACGGTCACCGATAATCAACTCACGCTGACCACGACCAATAGGAATCATCGAGTCGACAGCCTTCAAACCCGTTTGCAGGGGTTCCTTTACGGGTTGACGATAGATAACGCCAGGAGCCTTACGGTCGAGCGGCATTTCAAAAGCATCCTTTAGGTCAATATCGCCCATACCGTCGACAGCCTGTCCCAATGGGTTGATGACGCGGCCCAGCATATTGTCGTTGACGCGGATAGAGGCAATGCGCTTAGTACGCTTTACCACCATACCCTCCTTGATGCCTGAAGTGGTACCTAGAAGTACACAACCGACATTGTCTTCCTCCAAGTTCATCACGATAGCCATCGTACCGTTCTCGAATTCCAGCAATTCGTTGGCTTCAGCATTGCGGAGTCCGTAGATACGAGCCACGCCATCACTGACGGTAAGTACGGTACCTACCTCGTCAAACTGTTCAGCATTCTGAATGCCTTTCAGCTGTTCAAGCAGCACCTGGGATACTTCGCTTGGTTTAATCTTATCTGACATTGTTTATTTACTTTTTTAGGGTGTTAAGAATATTGTTGAGTTTCGACTTGACACTTGCATCCATACGGAACGTGTCGTATTCGAGGATGAAACCACCAATGATTTCGGGGTTTACCTCTGTCTCAAACTCCACAGTACCATTAGTCTTACTCTCCACCATCTGACGCATCTTCTGCTCAGTTTCTACAGAAACACGTGCAGCAGTGATGAGTTTGCCACGAATGACGTTCTTCTGCTTGCGATAAAGCGTGATGTACGAGTTGGCCATGAATTGCATCACGTTCTCACGATCTTCCTTCAAGACAAGGGCAATGAAAGCCTTAGTTAACTGGCAGGGCTTTTCTCCTGCAGCGACGATAAGCAATGCCTCCTTCTTGTCTTTCGAAAGCATGGGATTGTCTATCGTATGGCGTAATGCGGGGACTTCCAGATAGCTCTTAGCCACCGTCATCATCTCCTGATAGACAGCATCTTCCTGCTTCTGGTCGGTAGCACTCTTCAAGAGTGCCCTCGCATATCTCATCGATATTACTCCTATATCCATACGCTTAATTCAATTGATAATTGAAAAATGACAATTGAGAATTAGTTGGCAGAAACACCATCCAGCATACGGTCAATCAAATCCATCTGTGACTTGTCGTCTTTCAAGTTCTGCTTCAGAACCTTTTCGGCAATTTCGACGCTTAACGTAGCTACTTGCTGACGAATATCGGCAATGGCCGCCTTCTTCTCCTGTTCGATGGCGGCTTTCGCCTCATCCAACAGTCGGGCACCTTCACTTCTTGCCTTATTCTGAGCCTGTTCTACAATAGCATCGCGCGTCTCAGCAGCCTCTTTCAATATCTGAGCCTGTTTCTCGCGTGCCTCTTGCAAGATGGATTCACCTTCTTTCTGAATGTTGGCGAGTCGTTCGTTAGCCTCATGAGCCTTCTTTAGCGACTCGTCAATGAAAGCCTGACGTTCCTTCACCATTCCAGTGATGACGGGGAAGCCAAACTTCCAAAGGAGGAAGAATACCACGAGGAACGTGATAGACATCCAGAACAACAGTCCAGTACTCGGAATCAATAAATCCATAAGCTGTGATTTACCTGTTTAACTCTTTGGTTTTTACCTCTTTCTTAGATGCAGAGGAATGCGATAACGGCAGCAAACAGAGCAACACCCTCAATCAGAGCGGCGGCAACGATCATGTTTGTGAACAACTTGTTCATGACTTCTGGCTGACGAGCCATAGCATCCATAGCCTGACCGCCAATCTTACCAATACCAATACCTGCGCCAATAGCTGCGAGACCTGCGCCTACTGCGGCACCTAACTTTGCAACACCTTCTGCTGCTAATAATGCTGTAATCATAATTGTTTAAATTTTAAGTTATTAATTGTTTAATTGTTTAATTTCTTATTATCTCATTTTCTTAATATCTCAATTCTCACTCGTGAGCCGGCTCCACACGTGCCAAACCAATGAACACAGCTGACAACATCGTGAATACCATTGCCTGAATGAAGCATACCAAGCATTCCAGACACATCATAAAGACACTCATGATGACAGACAGGGCTGACATCGACAGCTGGACGGCAACGGCCTGACTGGCTACGAGGAAGATGATACACGTAATAGCCACCGCAATGGCATGTCCTGCCATCATGTTGGCAAAGAGACGAATCATCAGTGCAAAGGGCTTGGTGAAGATTCCTACAAACTCAATCACAGGAATGATAGGTATAGGGGCTTTCAACCATGTAGGCACCTCTGGCCAGAAAATATCCTTCCAGTAATGCTTGTTACCTGAGAACTGTACGATAATAAACGTGCAGAGTGCCAGGAAGAACGTGACAGCAATGTTGCCTGTTACGTTACCAGAGCCTGGTGGGAATGGAATAAGACCCATCACGTTGCAGGTGAAGATAAAGAAGAAGCACGTCAGCAGGTAAGGTACATATTTCTCGTAACCCTTACCAACGCCCGGCTTGATAATATCGTCAACCACATACATCACCAGCATCTCAACGAAGCCAACGAAGCCACCTGGAGCAGGGTCAGAAGCCTGACGTTTCTTATACCAACGTGCGCTGCCTAAGATACAACACAACAGAATAGCCACGTTGATAAACATCACTGCCACCGTCTTCGTGATTGAGAGGTCAAGAACAGGCTCACCATTCTCAACTATCTTTCCTGCATTATCACCCTCTGTGGCAATGGCCAAACCATAAGGTCCCTGACGCAGCCCTTTGGCATCAGCATGATGCTCAAACTGTGACGAGCAAAATACATGCCAGCCAGTAGAACTGTTTACAATGACGGGCAGTGGGATAACCAGCGACTTCCCCTCACCCAAATCGGTGACGTGCCAGTCGTGTGAGTCCTTGATATGCTCAAGAACCACCTCTTTAGCTGAGAAGTCTTCTGCCTTCATCGCAGGTATCATTGCCACCAGCAAGAATGCCATGCATAGCAGTCGTTTCATATAAATCATAATTCTTAACTCTTAATTGTTAATCGCGATGCGATAACTCTTAATTCTTAACTCTTAATTCTTAACTCCCTCAGTGTCTCATATAGAGTGTAACGACCATCATCGCTGCGTACATCACCATATAAATGGCAACAAAGCGGATAACATCTTGCCTATCTTCAGCAAGTAGTGCGTAGATGCCTGCCAGTGAGGCTACCAGTATCATACGAATCACCGTCATGATAAGGTAAAACCTTGGTAGTGCCTCAGGCTGATGGGCTTTTACAACGTCGTATAGCTTAACGTAGGCTACACCCAACAACGTTAGCAGACAAACTGCAACGACGTAAATCATTCTGCTTTTTCAACGCAGAGTGACACTTCGTTCTTCTGCACCTCAACGAATCCGCCAAGTATCGGGAGCTCGTTGACATCATACACCACGATGCCTTTCTGGAGCGTGGAGATGATGGGCGCATGGTTCGTCAGTATCTCGAACTGGCCTTGGGTGCCAGGTACTACCACCCGCTCCACTTGTCCGTCGAATTCGACTCTTTCTGGTGTTACTATCTTGAGTTTTAACATACCTATTTATAATAATATATATGGTTATCCCTTGGCAGCCTCCAACAGCTTCTTAGCCTTGGCTTTGGCGTCCTCGATAGTACCCACGTTAAGGAATGCCTGTTCAGGCAGGTCATCAACCTCACCGTCCAAAATAGCGTTGAAGCCCTTGATAGTCTCTTCGATAGGAACCATCACGCCAGGCAGACCTGTGAACTGTTCTGCCACTGAGAACGGCTGACTCAGGAAACGCTGTACACGACGAGCACGGTTTACCGTCAGTTTGTCCTCATCAGAGAGCTCATACATACCCAAAATAGCAATGATATCTTGCAGTTCCTTATAGCGTTGCAGAATCTCCTTCACGCGTTGAGCGCAGTCATAGTGAGCCTTGCCGACTACCAATGGGTCGAGAATACGCGAAGTTGAACCCAGCGGATCTACAGCAGGATAGATACCCAACTCAGCAATCTTACGATCCAACACCGTCGTAGCATCCAGATGGGTGAACGTCGTAGCAGGTGCAGGGTCTGTCAAGTCATCTGCAGGCACATAAACTGCTTGTACTGAGGTAATTGAACCTGATTTGGTAGAGGTAATTCTTTCCTGCATCGTACCCATCTCCGATGCCAGCGTTGGCTGATAACCTACAGCTGACGGCATACGGCCCAACAAGGCAGAAACCTCAGAACCGGCCTGTGTGAAACGGAAGATGTTGTCGATAAAGAACAGGATATCGGCAGCACCACCGTCCTTACCACCACCATCACGGAAACCCTCGGCTACTGTCAGACCAGACAATGCCACAGAAGCACGTGCACCAGGGGGCTCATTCATCTGACCGTATACCAAAGTAGCTTGCGACTTCTTCAGTTCTTCAGGGTCAACAAGACTCAAGTCCCACTTACCTTCGGCCATAGCTTCCTTAAACTTCTCACCATAGCGGATAACGCCACTCTCAATCATCTCGCGAATCAGGTCGTTACCTTCACGGGTACGCTCACCTACACCAGCGAATACCGAGAATCCGTTATGTCCCTTGGCAATATTGTTGATGAGCTCCATGATAAGCACCGTCTTACCTACACCGGCACCACCGAATAGACCAATCTTACCACCTTTCAGATAGGGTTCCAGCAGGTCAATCACCTTGATACCTGTCGAGAGCACCTCTTTTGTGGTCGACAGTTCCTCAAATTTTGGAGCCTCACGATGGATGGGGTAAGCACCCTTCATGTCGAGTTGTTTCATACCGTCGATAGGCTGACCGATTACGTTCAGCATTCGACCCTTAATCTGTTCGCCAGCAGGCATCACGATAGGTGAACCCAGCGGTTTGGCCTCCAATCCACGCTGCAATCCGTCGGTATTGTCCATAGCCACACAACGCACAGTGTCTTCGCCGATATGCTGTTGCACCTCGACAATGAGCTGGTCGCCGTTAGGACGCTGGATTGACAATGCTTCGTGAATTTTAGGCAACACCTTTTCCGCATCCAGTCCCTCGGTATCGAAGAAAACGTCGATAACAGGACCGATAATCTGCGAAATGTGTCCATTAATTTGTGACATAAGCAGTTATTGTTTTAGAATTATTGTTATTTCGTTAGTGATTGCAAAGATACGAAATTATTTTCATTCAAGAAAACATTTTCGCATTTTTTTACTCATAAATAGCTTTATAAGAGTATTTTTAGTGAAAGAATGGACACTTTGTCTAATCTCTATCGTCAAGAACACGGAATTTCTCACGTCTACGCCGTAATTCTTCCATCTGAATATCACACATCAGTGCCTGAGGATTGCCACGCCGACATTGTGCCACCGTTCGTCCTGTAACATCTATAACGGCACTGGCACCGATGTAATGACAACGCTGGTCGTCACCAACGCGATTCACACCTATCATGTAACACTGGTTTTCGATGGCACGTGCACGAATCAGTAATTGCCAGGCTGACTGGCGCGACGAAGGCCAGTTGGCCACACAGATAATAGCATCGTATTCGAGTTTGTCTGCATAACGGCTCCAACAAGGGAATCGTAAATCGTAACAAGTTTGCAACAACAATCGGAATCCCATATAGTTAACGATTGTATGTTGTTGTCCTGGTGTATAGTAACTGTTTTCTCCACCATAGGTAAAGAGGTGGTGTTTGTCATAATAATAAGTCTCACCTGCCCTTCCGTCCATAAAATAATGACGGTTACGGAAAGTACCGTCTGATGCTTTCACAGCCAGGCTTCCACTAATGGCACACTTTCGTTCCTGTGCCGTCTGACACATCCAACTTAGCGCTTTGTCATTGACTTCATCACTGGCTATGCCTTCAGGTTGGGTGACAAATCCCGTACTCCACATCTCTGGTAACACATAAAGGTCGCCATCAGGCATTTCGTCCATCAGTTGTTGGGCATGACGAATGTTCTCCTCAGGTTTAGCCCAACTGATGTCCGTTTGTAGCATGACAACCTTCATACCCTTCGTCTGGATTTATTCGACTAATTTGAAATAAATGTCACCATGTTCAGTAATAATGTTATCAACCAGGTAACAGCTGGCACCATTTGGCTGACATAGTGAAGCAATAAAGTGGAATCCTTCTGCATCAGTCTTTTCAAAGATCATATCATTAAGGATTGCTTTCTCCAAAAAGTCGCTTTTTACCTGCCCTGAATAGTTCTTTTTATACATATCACGCTTGAAAACCTGATTAGTTCCTTTAAAAATACTGATGTTCACGATATTATCGTAAAAGACCTCTTCAACGTTCAGACCGTCCTCGTTCACAGTTTGATAAATCACCTTGTATCGTGTGGGATTGATAGCTATGTAGCAATGGTAACGCTGCCCGTCTTTGAACACCACCGTGTCACGCTTAACCACTTCAGTCAACGTCTGTATTCTTGTCTGGGTTTGCGGCCCTTCTTCTACATCATCTTTTAAGGTTTCCTCATTCACTTTTACCAATTTCATCAGTTCGCCATTCTGATTCTTAAACCATAGCAGGCCATCTGTATGCTTCTCGATATAGTAGCTCGCATTCTTGCCGATATACAACGTATCGCCAACCACATTGAAATACGCAGGCATTGATGTTGAATCAGCATAATATACTGTATCGCCTTTTATCCTGAACAGTACGTCTTCTGTCTCGTTATCCATCCATGTGCCTTGTAGCATTGCCTTAGCCTCGCGACTTTCAGCCTGTGGAGCATTGTTTCCACAGCCAAACAACATACATGTCAGCACAACACTTGTAATAATAATCAGAAGTTTATTCATCTTTTATATTTGTATCACTTTGCAAAGGTACAATAAAAATTGAGATTACAAAAAAATAATATCAAGAATTTCTAAAAAAGTTTTTCATCATAGAGGCAGCGTCATGACGAACCGTGCACCATTGGTATAGCTGGTGTCCAGCACAATGTCACCACCCATACGTCGACAGATACTGCGGGCTACAGTAAGTCCGATACCTGTACCAACTTCATATTCATTAAGTTGTACAAACTCTTCGAATATGTGCTCTGCCTCGCTGGCAGGTACGCCGATACCCGTATCTTCCACTATAAACAGCACCTTGTCGTCCTCCTGTTCAATCTGCAGGGTGATAGTGCCCTCCTTCGTGAAACGTTCGGCATTGTTTAGCAGTAAGACAATGGCTCGTACGGCTGCTTGCTCGTTGGTTTGCAACGTTAGTTTATCCATGCCTTCTCCAAATTTCAGTTGAACGGGGATGCTGTTTCTGTTATCGACGATGATTACATTGATAGCTTCAGAGGCAATCTGTATCGCAGACAGATTGTCTTTAAGCTCAATAACCGTCTTACTATTGACATCACTCAGTTCCAGCATCTTGTTCACCAGATCGGCAATTTGATTGGTGGACGTAACGATTCCATCGTTAAGCTCTTTTTTCGTTTCATCGTCAAGCTCGTCCAGCTCCATATCTGACGACGTAAGAATCTGGGTGAAACCAGAAAGGATGTTCAGTGGCGTACGAATCTCATGCGACATCTGCTTGATGAACGACGTCTTCATGCGCGACGATTCTTTGGTGCGCTCGTTGGCTTCCTCCAGTTTAGAATATGCTTTCTCCAGACGCATCGACGACTGATGACGGAAATAGATAATCAGTACGAAGCAGAAAATGGCCAATGCAAGTGTGAGGATAGTGGCCGTATAGCGTTGGCGCACCAAATTGGCCTTATGCTCTGCTATCTCCGTTTCCTTCTGCTGCGTATTATAAATGGTAGTCAGCTCCATGGCTGCGTCACGCTGCATGAGTTCTATGGCTTTATCCAACTCATCACAGATCTGTCTGCTCACGGCATTGGCTGTTTCAGTACGGTGTGCAGCCAGATTGGCACGGTATTTGGGTAACAGATACTGTTGTATGATGTCCATTGATATCGTGACACCGTAGGCCTCCATCTGCTTGTCCAGCACCTCGTAATTGTCGGCAGCCTCTTCCCAACGTCCTGCCACCATCAGGTAGTTGATGGCCTCCACTTTCCCTTCGTTGGTCTGCACGTAGTTCGACTTTTCTGCCTTTTGATAGGCTTTCTCTGCCTCTGCATGCTTACCAAGACCTTCCAAAGCACTGGCTTGATAGATATTCAGACGTGCCTGCTGCTTGTCCACGAAGTCTGGTTCTGGATTAGACAGCTGATTATAATAGTCAAGGAGTTTCTTTAATTTCTGCGTCCAATCGTATGCATCATGGAAGCGATCCATCTGCAGATAGGCTTCTGTAATCTTAATGATACCGGCAATGGCTGTGGTAAAGTTCGACCTGACGGGGTCTTCTTCTACTACGTCGTAGAATCGCTTGTAGGCTTGGTTGAAAACTATGGTAGCCTCATCAGGACTACCCAGTTTCAGTTGACAGCATCCCACAGCAGCCTGTAGGTAGGCATAGTCACTATTCTTCTGATACTTGGCCTCGTCCATGATCTTCAACGCAGGCACAGCCACTTTCATTGTTGCCTCATACTCGCCTTTCAGTAGTAGTTCGCCTGACAAGCGGTTGGCCGACTTGGCATAGTATTTCAAGTCTTCCTTATTGCGTATCTCCGAGTTAACGGCTTCCTTCCAGTACTTTTCCGACAGTCGCATCATGCGTTGGCGTGAATAGGAGTATCCTCGCCAGTAATCGGCATGAATGCTGGTAATATGCCCTGTGGCCTGCAACGTATCTGCCAGTTCCAGCAGTCGCTCATATTGATGTCCTTTGTGAGCCATATCGAGCAGGCTGTCGGCATTTACGCTGTCAGTTTTTACTTCCTTTTGGCCACACCCCACCAACGTAACGGTAATCAGTATGACCAACAGCAATATGTTCAATAGTCTATATATTCTCATATTTCATTGTCACCTTCTTGGTAGCCTCTGTGGTGGTTTCTATGGTCGCGCCATACTTGTTGAGCGAATAGGAAATAAATGCAAACATACACACACCGGCTATCAGCAACAGTGTATAAGGCCAGAAATCAGTGGGGAATATGCCAGTAATGATAACACTGCAGATGCCGAAGAGCACTATCAAATCGCAGCACACCTGCATCCAGCGCACAAAGTCCATCACGTTACCGTACGAAAGACGCAACAGTCTTGAACTTACCTGGTTGTATGTCTGGTAGAACACGAAGACTATCCATGCTGCGTATAAAAAATACATACAATACGATAGCAGTGTCAATGTAGGCTCGTATTTCCACAACAAGGCCACCGTCCAATAGACCAACAGCCCGATAAAGAAATACAAGCTGTCTCGTGCAATAATACGATGTGTCAGGTAATTGGGCTTCAACAGCGTTGTGTATCCCCAGCTAAAGCAAATGGCACCCAGATGAAAATAGGAAACCGTCAATGCCGAAGCTGCCGTTGGCCACGTGTAGCGCCACATGAATATACCATGCAAAATATAACCCAAGCCAAATACGCCTATCCACAATGCTGTAAGCAAGCGTGTACGGTAATAAACGGCATACTGCCAATAGGCCTTACTACCCTTCAAAAGCATACCAGCCATGAGAAGGTTGATAATGCCCGTTATGAACAATGCCGCTCTATAAATTATTTGTTCCATTTCAAATCTAATTTCCTTGCAAAGATAGTAAAAATTGGGCAAAAACAGCACATTTCGATGCAAAATTACAAAGAATAAATGAAAAAATCATTGCTAACAACAAATTTTTCGCTTTTCACTTTTCACTTTTCACTATTATTTGTACATTTGTACCCAAAACACAAATTGATTAAAAATGAAAAGATTATTGACTACAAGTATCGTCTGCTTCCTCATGATAGGAATTGCGAATGGTCAGCAAGAAGTTTCGACAGGACAGTATCAAGTTCCCGTCAATGAGGTTCACGAGCCGATGCAGAAGGGACGGTATCAACCCACATGGCCATCATTGGAGACACATCAGACACCAGAATGGTTCCGCGATGCCAAGTTCGGCATCTGGGCACACTGGGGACCGCAATGCGTAGAAGGTAGCGGCGACTGGATGGCTCGTGAGATGTATATGGAGGAAAATGGCAAGTACAAATACCACGTAGAACACTACGGGCACCCGTCTGAATTTGGTTTCAAGGACATTCTACCTTTATTCAAGGCAGAGAAATGGGACCCCGACGCGTTGGTTCAGCGATACAAGCGTTGCGGAGCTCAGTACTTCTTCGTGCTGGGTAACCACCACGACAACTACGACCTGTGGGACTCGCAGTACCAGCCTTGGAACTCGAAAAACATCGGCCCCAAGAAGGATATTCTCGACGGTTGGGCCCATGCTGCCAAGAAAGCAGGATTGCCACTGGGCATCTCGTTTCATGCTGACCATGCGTGGACTTGGTACGAGCCAGCTCAGCGCTACGACATGAACGGTCCGAAGGCTGGCGTGTATTACGACGGCAAACTGACAAAGGCCGATGGCAAAGGCAAATGGTGGGAGGGATTGGACCCTCAGATGCTCTACCAGCAGAACCACCCGATGAGCGACCGCTCATGGGCCAACAACACCATTCACAGCCAGTGGGACTGGACGCACGGTGCATCTATACCCTCGCAGGAATTCGTCACGAACTTCTACGACCGTACCCTTGACGCCATCAACCGCTACCAACCCGACCTCATCTATTTCGATGTCACCGTATTGCCCTTCTACGACATCAGCGACTGCGGACTGAAGATAGCCGCCCACATGTACAACAAGAACCCGCAAAGTGTGGTATTTGGCAAGATTCTGAACGACGCACAGCGCAAGGCCTTGACATGGGACGTGGAACGTGGAGCGCCCAACGAGATCATCCCAGAGCCTTGGCAGACGTGCAACTGCATCGGCGGTTGGCACTACAATACAGGCATCTACGAGAAAGGTCGCTACAAGAGTGCGGCAACGGTAGTCAAGCAGTTGGTGGATATCGTCTCGAAAAACGGCAACCTGCTGTTGAGCATCCCTTTGCGTGCCGACGGAACCTACGACGAAAAAGAAGCAAAGATCCTGGACGACCTTGAAGCTTGGATGACAGTCAACAAGGAGAGCATCTTCGGCACCCGTCCGTGGGTTAAATTCGGTGAAGGCCCTGTAGCCGAGAAAGCCATCAAACTGAACGCCCAGGGTTTCAACGACGGCCAATATTCAAATATGGACGCCCGCGACATCCGCTTCAACCAGACCAAGAAGCACCTCTATGTGACGGCCATGGGCTGGCCCGAGGACGGCAAAATGGTTATCAAGTCGTTAGCCAAGGGCAATCCTGACTTCAAGAAGTCCATCACCAGCGTCCACCTGTTGGGCTATGGCAAGCTGAAGGCACACCAAACCACCGAGGGCCTCGAGGTCAATCTACCTAAACCCTGCAACCAGATAGCTCCTGTACTGAAGATAACGAAATAACTAATCATCCATCATTGCGTGCCACACTCAAACCTTCAGTCTCGTGTACCTCTAATATATAAAGCCTATTTTTAAAAGAAATTTACAACTAGAATACCGACAAATTAATAAATATGTAAAGTATTATGATTAAACCATCTTACCAATTATCATCGGAAGTAATTAATCTGATTGCCGAAATTTCAGAACAAGTAGGGATCTTAGAGACGCTCACATGTCGTACTCCTGAGATTCGCGATGAGCAATTCGACCCATTCTTAGAAGACGATCTTTTACGGGCACACGAAAGAATGGTCGACGGATTGAGTGAGGGGATTGGACGTTATTGTCAGGACGACCAACGCGTCCGACTACACATGTCAATGCTCTTCGACTGGTTGACTCACACAGACGAGCATCCGCTTGTTAGTAGTTGTATTTTTCATTACGAATTAACCGCTATCCACCCCTTTTCAGAGGGGAACGAGCGCCTGGGACTGTACTGGCAGACACTACTTTTAGCCCGTTGGCGCCCGATTTTGGCAGGTCTTCCTTTTGAATCCATAGTTGTAGAGCGTCAGCAGGAATATCGTCGCGTTTTGGCATATATCGGTGAAAGCGCAAAAACCACCCATTTCATCGAGTTTATTTTGCACTGTTTACTGGATACTATCAAACAAGAGGTAAAGAATAAAGTAAAGAATAAAGTAAAGAATAAAAGTAGAGAAAAAGTACAGGACAAATCGCCTGAAAATGTCGTAAATAAGGGCAATGAGACACATCTTTCCAAGTCCGAACAGCGAATTGTCAAGCTCCTGGCCGACGATCCGCGCATCACCATAGGCACCATTTCCCGCCGTCTACAGCTGTCTGAAGCCGGTGTAAACAAGGCTTTGGCGGGTTTGCGCAAGAAAGGAATCATTGAACGCGTAGGGGCCAATAAAAACGGCACATGGAAAGTCAATGCTTAATTATTTACTTAAAATAATTCTTATTAAAATACATGTTATCAGTAAGTTACTATAAAACGAAAAGATGTGACTAAAACCAGCATCACTCCTCTCTTTTGCCTTCAAACCCCTTCTTTTCCTCTCTTTGGGACCTTCATCTACAGGCTTAGTTTCGCCAATCCTAATATTTTACATTTTCAGTCCATCTATTTCTCCCGATTTTATACCATCCTATTGACAACATCCTTCACATCCGTCAACCGAACATCGATTCTGCTCAGTTTCTCCCCTACCCTTCACGCCATGCTTCAGTAGCAAGTAAACACATATAACTTTCCTAGGGTATATCACTTCCCACCAAGTTCACCCCCCATTCATCTTCCCATACACCAACGCACGTCCCCCTTTTTAGTTCAGAAAAACATCTGATACATTTTCCAATACAGGCTCTACCCGCCAACCATAAAATTGTATAATATTTTCTTTAATGTATAATTTACACTATACTTTTTTCAATGCCCAAACAAGTCTTTATTCAATGAAAAAAGAAAAAGAGAAGGCAGTTTGCAAGCGGCATACTACCCTCTCTTTTATGGATTAAAACCAAAATTTACTATTAGAAGTCCTTGGTCATTTCCTTGACTTCAGCATTGATGTGGTCGATGAACTGCTGGATGGTCATCACGGTCTGCTCGCCACCGCCCTGAGGACGTACGGCAACAGTACCGTCGGCAGCTTCCTTCTCACCGACAATGACCATGTAAGGAATACGCTTCAGCTCGTTGTCGCGAATCTTACGACCCAGTTTCTCGTTGCGCAGGTCGATAGTAGGACGTACGCCACCCATATCGAACTTCTTGGCAACCTCCTTGGCATAGTCGTTATACTTCTCTGACAACGGCAGAATGGCCACCTGATCAGGAGTGAGCCACAAGGGGAAGTGACCGCTAGTGTGCTCAATCAGCACAGCGCAGAAACGCTCCATAGAACCGAATGGTGCGCGGTGAATCATCACAGGCGTCTTCTTCTGGTTGTCCTCATCGGTATATTCGAGCTGGAAGCGCTTAGGCAGGTTGTAGTCAACCTGGATAGTACCCAGCTGCCAACGACGGCCAATGGCGTCCTTAATCATGAAGTCGAGCTTAGGACCGTAGAAAGCAGCCTCGCCGTATTCAACCTTAGCGGGCAGGCCCTTCTCCTGACAAGCCTCAACGATAGCCTTCTCAGCCAGTGCCCAGTCTTCGTCAGTACCTACATACTTGTCGTGGTCGTTAGGATCGCGCAGAGATATCTGTGCCTCGAAGTTAAATCCGAAGGCTGTGAGCACGATGCCGATGATATCCATAACGTTAAGGAACTCCTGCTTAACCTGGTCTGGACGACAGAACAGGTGGGCATCGTCCTGTGTGAA
>JAFVHO010000171.1 GCA_017474485.1 Prevotella sp. | reverse complement strand
TGTCTACGCTGTCAGCGGCCGTCAGTGGGACGACATACCTCGTCAGGCTGACAAGTGCAAGGAAGAACATGGCGACGACGTGGACGCTATCCTGATTTTTATTGGAACCAACGACTACAATAATGGTGTAAAGATTGGCGATTGGTATGAGGAGAAGGACGAACAGGTAATGTACGGACACGGTCAACCCAAAAAGTTGGTAGACCGCAAGCGACGCTATATGAGTATGGACAAAAACACATATCGTGGACGCATCAATATCGCACTGGATAAAGTAAAACGGATGTATCCGACAAAGCAAATTGTGCTGTTGACGCCTATCCACCGCGCACAATTCCATCGCAACGACAAGAACTGGCAATGTACGGAGGACTATACCAACCAGTGTGGCATCTATCTTGAAGAATATATTCAGGCCGTGAAGGATGCTGGGAACATCTGGGCTGTACCTGTCATAGACCTGAATGCCGTCAGCGGTTTATATCCCATGATGGACGAGTATGCGCAGTACTTTGCCGACCAAGCGACCGACCGTCTGCATCCCAATGACAAAGGGCACGAGCGAATGGCCCGTACCCTGTATTGTCAGCTTAGTGCATTACCCTGCGTGTTTTGAAAGAACGGCAACCGAATCGCCGCACATTCGAGAAGGCCTGATGTCAGGCCTTCTTTGCTGTTGTACACTCGTTGACGAGATAGACGATAGACATGTAGGGGATGCCGGAGTTCGTTTCGAGTCCAATTTCACAGGTTCGGCTGTTGCTGTAACCCACCTCAATGCCATTGGCCTCGATTTGCGGACGGAGCTTTCGGAGACCGTACTTGTTCAGTTCGGGGAACGTGAAGCCGCGGTCGCCTGCGAATCCACAACATCCGACGCCCTCGGGGAGGAAGACGTTATTAGAGCACAGCTTTGCAAGGGCTATCATATCCTTATCGACGCCCATCTGTCGCGTCGAGCACGTCAGATGCAAGGCGATATGCTTATCGGTAGGATGGAAGTCCAGCCGGTCGACAAGATACTTCATAATGAACTCAGCGGGTTCATAGAGTTTCATCTTCTTCATGACCTTTTTCATACGATGCAGACACGGACTTTGAGCGCAAAGGACGGGATATTTGCCTTCTTCGCTTGCCTTCCAAAGGGCAGCTTCGAGCTCGGCACTCTTGCGGTCGGCAATGTCGAGCATGCCTTTTGATTCCCAAATCTGTCCGCAACACATACGCTCCATGCCCTCTGGGAAGATAACCTCGTAGCCAGCCTTGGCCATCAGCTGGATGACCTCATCGACCAAGGCATGAATCTTACCGCCATGCTTCGACTGGCCCATGGTCTGGTTAATACAACTGGGGAAGTAAACGACCTTCAATGGTAAGTGTTCCTCCTCTTTATGTGGAATACTCTTCTCGATGATGAACTGCGTCAGATCACTGGGTTTCGGCTGACGTTTCTTCTTCGGCATAGCGGTAGTCCAAAGGGGCAGTCCCATTTTGTTCATGCCGCGGGCAATGCTTGTCATCATAGTGGGTCCCAGAGTGACATGAGCCGTATGGGCAACGTCGAGTACAACGCGCAGACCAGACTTAATACCAGCCATGTGGTTGGCAGCAAACTCACCAAGTTTATAGCCAGTGGGGCTGTCGTTCATATCCATCTGACGAATCAGGTGTGTCAACTCACCCGTATTGATCTTCATCGGGCAGGAGGTAGAACAGAGGCCATCAGTGGCGCAGGTCTGGTCTCCGTAGTATTTATACTGGCGCTTGAGAGTGGCAAGGCGTTCTTGGATAGCGGCGACTGAACCGCCGCCCGCACGAAGCTGCGCGGTGAGGTGGCGGATTTCGCGCTGGACAGCAATACGCATGCGGCTGGAGAGAGTCAAGCCGCACGACATACAATTGACCTCGCAGAAGCCGCACTCGATACACTTATTGGCACGCTTGACTTGCTCGATGGTTTCCTTGGCAGTGGAGAGCGATGGGTCCATGAGATAGTGACCTCCGTCGGGGACACTGTCGAAATCGTAGTCGAGCACTGGCAAGGGCTTTAAGCACTTGATGAAACAGTCAGGGTCATCGTTGAAGATAACGCCGCAGTTCAGTAGACCGTCGGGGTCGAAGATTTCCTTCAGTTCTTTCATCACCTCGAAAGCCTTGTCGCCCCATTCATACTTCACGAACGGTGCCATATTGCGACCCGTGCCGTGTTCAGCCTTCAGCGAACCGTCGTATTCTTCGACAACGAGTTTTGCCACATCACGCATCATTTCAGCGTAGCGGGCTACCTCGTGTTCGTCGGCAAAGCTCTGGTTGAGGATGAAGTGGTAGTTGCCCTCGAAGGCGTGGCCATAGATACAGGCATCATCATAGCCGTGATCGGCAATAAGCTTTTGCAATTTGACCGTTGCTTCGGGGAGAGATTCGATAGGGAATGCCACATCCTCGATGAGGCATGACGTACCGACAGGACGGGTACCACCCACACTGGGGAAGATACCAGAGCGAATGGCCCAGTACTTGCCGTAGACTTTCGGGTCTTCTGTAAACTCAGCGGGGATATAAAGGCGGAATGCACCCAGACACTCCTGTATCTTTGCTATCTTTTCGAGGAGTTGTTCGTGGGTGATGCCTTTCGTCTCGGTGAGGATGGCGGTGAGGTTGTGATAATCGCCAGGCTCAACACCGGCAATCTTACCGGCATCCACATCCTTCTGATATTGCAGGTAAACAGGATCATCGACAGAGCTGAGTGACTTATAATCAAGCATCTCAGCACTCTTTACCACCAGGTTTTCGGCACTGTATTTCAAATCCTCCTCACCACCCTTCATCTTTTTCATAGCCACAACGGCCTCGCAGCTTTCCTTCATCGTCATGAAGTAAACCATAGCCGAAGCCTTGAACGGGTAGTCCTTCAACGTTTTCATCGTTACCTCAGAAAGGAATGCCAGTGTGCCTTCTGAGCCTACTATTGAGTGAGCTATGATGTCAAACGGATCATCGTAAGCCACCAACGGACGCAGGTTTAATCCAGTCACATTCTTAATACTGTATTTCTTGCTGATGCGTTCGGCCAGTTCTTGGTCAGCACGTACCTTATCACGCAGGGCCTCGATCTTCGTCAGAAACTCAGGATGTGAACGGGCAAACCGTTCACGACTAGCAGCATCGCCAGTGTCCAGCACAGTGCCGTCAGTGAGGATGATACGAGCCGAGATGAGCATGCGGTCACTGTTAGCATGAACACCACAGTTCATACCTGAGGCATTGTTAACAACAATTCCACCTACCATAGCCGACCCGATAGAGGCAGGATCTGGCGGGAACACACGACTATAGGGCTTCAGGATCTGATTGACGCGCCCCCCCACAATGCCCGGTTGCAATTTGATAGATTCTTTATCATCAGCCAGTTCGTATTTTTCCCAATGCTTACCAGCCACAATGAGTACGCTATCGGTACAGCTCTGACCACTCAACGATGTACCGGCAGCACGGAAAGTGAAGGGTAACTTGTGCTTCTTGCAAAGCCGGACGATTTTGGAAATTTCCTCCTCGCCATCACTGCGGATGACAACTTGTGGAATTTGACGATAGAAACTGGCATCCGTACCCCACCCCAGTCGACGAAGTTCGTCGGTATAGATACGTTCAGCAGGGATCGTCTGTCTCAATTCTGATAGAAAATGTTGTAGCATAGGCAAAAAAGTTTAGTTATTTGCGGCAAATATACGAAAAAAAAATGAAAAAGATGCGTTATTTGAAAAAAAATGCGTATATTTGCCCAAAACTTATATAACTAATCACAAAATAGTACAAACCCCTATGACAGCATTAGTATCCGTAATTCCAATTCTGTTGCTCATCATGCTGATGATGGGCTTCAAAGTTTCTGGCTATAGGAGTGCCATCGTCACTCTGGTTGTAACAATTCTCCTCGCACTATTTGCCGTGCCGAACATGGGCATCGTTCCCGAAAAGTTCGCTGAAACATCGATATACGGCATTACGCTGTGGTCGGTGGTAGAGGGATTCCTAAAGGCATGTTTCCCGATTATCCTGATTATCATCTGCGCCATCTTCAGCTATAACATCCTTTGCGAGACGAAGGAGATTGAGACGATTAAGACGCAGTTTATCCAGATGACTTCCGACAAGGGTCTACTCGTACTCCTACTAACGTGGGGTCTTGGTGGTGTGTTAGAAGGAATGGCAGGTTTCGGTACTGCCGTAGCCATTCCTGCCGCCATTCTCATTGGACTGGGCTTCAAGCCAATGTTCTCAGCCGTCATCTGTCTGGTAGCTAATACCGTTGCCGTAGGTTTCGGAGCAGTAGGTCTTCCCGCTACAACATTAGCTAATCAGGTTGCTGCCAGCGGCACGGCCACACCTGAGGAACTCTGCGAGGTCGCCACCTTTATTATATTACAGCTCTCGCTGATGTTCTTCATCACGCCGTTCCTCATTCTGATGATGACCGACAAGACGAAGATTGTGAAGAACATCACCATTGCACTGTTCGTAGGCACCTGTTCTATCATCGTACAGTTCTGCTGTGCTCATTTTATTGGTCCCGAGACGCCCGCCATCCTTGGTTCGGTAGCCGCTATCGCTGCCATGCTATTGTATAACAAGTTGTTCCTGCGCCACGAAGCCGAGAAGGATACCGTGCATATAGAGAAGAAAAAGTTCGGTGCTATTAAGACGCTGAAGGCTTGGAGCGTGTACGGTCTCATCATATTCTTCATCCTGATATCCAGTAAGATTGTGCCGCCCGTCAATGAATTCCTGAATTCCACACTCGTCACGAAATTCGACATCCCTGTCATCGGAAACACCTTTAAGTTCGGATGGCTGTCGAACGCCGGTCTGATGATTTTCCTTGGTGCTGTTATCGGTGGATTGATTCAGGGCATGAGCTTCGGCAAACTGATGAAGCTGTTGGCCAAGACCACCCTCAACCTGCAAAAAACGGTTGTCACCATCTGTTGTCTGGTGGCAATGGCAATGCTGATGAACAACACGGGTATGACCAACGATATTGCCAAGGGCCTCGTATTGCTCACGGGTGCTGCTTTCCCGTTCTTCGCTCCGCTGATTGGTTCTATCGGCACCTTCGTAACAGGTAGTGCCACCAATGCCAACATCCTATTTGGTAAGCTGCAGGCTACAGCTGCCAGCGATCTTGGTCTGGTGAACCAAAGCACCTTCTTTGGCGTTACAGGTAGTGAGACCAACTGGCTGGCTGCAGCCAACTGTGCTGGTTCTGAGGGTGGCAAGCTGCTCTCCCCACAGTCTATTGCCATTGCTACGGCTGCCTGCGATATGGAGGGACAGGATGGTGACATCATGCGTAAAACCATGCCGTTTGCCATTTTCTGGATACTCATGAACGGACTCATGGTATTCCTGGGGCTGCACGTGATATAAGTGAAAAGTGAAAAGTGAATAGTGAAAAGTGAATAGTGAAAAGTGAATAGCGAATAGTGAAAAGTGATATGAAGATAGGACTATTTATCCCCTGCTACGTGGATGCCGTTTTCCCTGAGGTGGGTTTGGCAACGTATAAGTTGCTGAAGCATCTGGGACTGGACGTGACCTATCCAGAAAAGCAGACCTGTTGCGGCCAACCTATGGCCAATGCAGGATTCGAGAAGCAAGCCATTCCTTTGGCCGAAAAGTTTGTCGACAAGTTCAGCGAGTTCGACTATGTAGTCACCCCCAGTGTCAGCTGTACCGCCTTCATCCGCCTGAACTATGGGCGTCTACTGAATCACGAGTGCGAGACAGCCAAGAAGTGCATGGACGTTGTCGAGTTCCTGCACGACGTGGTAAAGGTCGATCGCCGTCTGGGCACCTTTGCCCATAAGGTCAGCCTACACAACTCCTGTCATGGTGTCCGCGAGTTAGGACTCTCCTCCCCCTCTGAGGAGCATGTTGACAAGTTCAATAAGATCAAGGACCTGTTGCAACTGGTTGACGGCATCGATGTTGTAGAGCCCGAACGTCCTGACGAGTGCTGTGGCTTTGGTGGCATGTTCTCTGTAGAGGAGACCGCCGTCTCTGCCCAGATGGGACTGGACAAGGTAGAACGCCATATCCAGACAGGTGCCGAATACATCACGGGGCCAGACTGCTCATGCCTGATGCACATGGCTGGAGTAGCCCGCAAGCAAGGCAAGAAGATTGAGTTTAAACACGTTGTTGAAATATTAGCAGCAGGTCTGTAATATTTCAAAGTGAAAAGTGAATAGTGAAAAGTGAAAAGTTATGAGTACACAACATAGCAACGCTGCCAAGAAGTTCTTAAAGGACCAACAATATGCCCACTGGCACGATGCCACGTTCTGGGCTGTCCGCACGAAGCGCGACAACATGGCCTATGGACTGGACGAGTGGGAACAACTGCGCGAGAAGGCATCACAGATCAAGCGCCATACCATCACCCACCTGGACGAGTATCTGGACCAGTTTGCCACCAATGCCGAGAAGAACGGTGTGGAGGTTCACTGGGCTAAGGATGCACAGGAGTTCAACGAAATCGTCTATGGCATTCTGAAAAACCATAACGTCAAGAAGATGGTAAAGTCGAAGTCCATGCTCACCGAGGAGTGTGGCATGAACCCGTTTTTGGAGGCCAAAGGCATCGAGGTGGTAGAGACCGACCTGGGTGAGCGCATCATCCAGCTGAAGGGTCAGGCTCCCAGCCATATCGTGATGCCCGCCATCCACCTGAACCACGACGATGTGGGTGAGTTGTTCGAGGAGAAAGGCATTTCGAACGAGAAGGGTAACCACGACCCCACGTACCTGACGTACCGAGCCCGACTGTCGTTACGCAATGAGTTCCTAACAGCAGATGCAGGTATGACAGGCGCCAACTTCGGAATTGCTGAGACGGGCGACATCGTGGTATGTACCAACGAGGGCAATGCCGATATGTCGACATCATGTCCCAAGCTGCACATTGCCGCCATCGGATTGGAAAAGGTTATTCCCAATTACGACTGCCTCGCCGTCTTCCAGCGTATGCTCTGCCGTGCAGGAACTGGTCAGCCCACCACCACCTACACCTCCCATTTCCGCAAGGCACGTCCTACCGCCCACCACATGCACATCATCCTGGTCGATAACGGACGTTCCGAGTGGATAGGCAACCCTGAGCACTGGGAGTCGCTGAAGTGCATCCGTTGCGGGTCATGCATGAACACCTGTCCAGTCTATCGCCGTTCCGGAGGCTACTCCTACAGCTATTTCATTCCTGGTCCTATCGGTATCAACCTGGGTATGCTTCGCGACCCGCAGAAGCATAGTGGCAATGTGTCGGCCTGCACGCTCTGCAATTCGTGCCAGACGGTTTGTCCTGCCAAGGTTAACCTGGGCGACCAGATCTATCTGTGGCGCCAGCAGCTCAGCGAGTTTGGCACAGCCAATCCTCAGAAGAAAATGATGTGTCAGGGCATGTCCGTGCTCTACGGATCGCCAGGGCTCTACAACTTTGCCACAGGTCTTGCCCATTGGGCTAACTACATCCCCTCACCCCTTATGAACTGTGGTCTGAACCCATGGGCTGAAGGTCACAAGATGATGCAGTTCCCCAAGAAACCATTCCACGAAATGATTAAGGATTATGAGTAGTAAAGAAGATATATTGAAGAAATATCGGGCTAACATCCGCGAGCAGTTTGACATGCCCGACCTCAGCGACATCAAGGCCATCACCTACCCTAACCCGCTGATGCAGTTTATGAACATGACCAAGAGTGTGGGTGGCAATGCCATCGAGGTGGAGAAAGGTTGCGACATCAACACCCTCATCCGCGAACTCTATCCCGATGCCAAGGAGATTGCCTCGAACCTGCCCGAGATAACCATTGCTACGCGTAATCCTGACGATGTCGGTCGTGCCCGCGACTTGAACGGCACCGATGTCGGTGTAGTCCGCGGCATGTTCGGTGTTGCCGAGAACGCCTGCGTTTGGATTCCACAGCAGATGAAGGAAAAGGCCATCATGTTTATCAGCGAGAACCTAGTTATCCTGCTTGACAAAAAACAAATTGTCAACAACATGCACGAGGCGTATAAGCGGATAGAAATGAATGACTACGGATATGGCACCTTTATTAGCGGACCGTCGAAGACCGCCGACATCGCACAGGTGTTGGTCATGGGTGCCCAAGCCGCACGCAGCGCTACTGTTCTGTTGTTAGACGAGTGACAATCACATCATTTTAATACACATCTTCGTGAGGTCGTCGCTGGGCTCGGCACCACCAACAAAGTCCTCGACGGCCTTATGGATGGTTTTCTTCATATAGTTCAAGTTTTTATTATTCAAAACGAATTAAGAAGAGCAACAATATCGTTGGCCTCTTCATTGGTCATTACAGAATTACAGGGAAGAGACAGCTCCTGAACAGAAATCTGCTCGGTAATGGGCAGGGAAAGATGATTCCACTCAGCATAGCAGCGCTGGCGGTGAGGTGGTATCGGATAGTGTATCTGTGTTTCTACGTTATGCTCACGTAGATAGCGCTGCAATTCGTCACGACGTTTGCAGAGAACAGGGAAGATGTGCCAGACACAATCACAATCGGAGTGAGGGATTACTATGGTCGCATTCTTCACCTTATTAATATATATAGAAGCAATTTCCTTGCGGCGCTGATTGTCAGCATCAAGGTAACCGAGCTTCACATCGAGGATGGCAGCCTGCAAATCATCCATACGCGAGTTACGACCAGCATAGTCGTGAACGTATTTCTTTTCGCTGCCATAGTTGCCTAAAGCGCGAACCATAGCAGACAGGTCATCGTCATCGGTGGTCACGGCACCTGCATCGCCAAGGGCACCGAGGTTTTTCCCCGGATAGAACGAGTGGGCAGCAGCATGACCGATGGAGCCGGTACGGGGACCCGACAGATATCCGTCGGGAGTAGTGGCACGGCAGCCATGGGCCTGGGCGTTATCCTCGATAAGCTTCAGTCCATAGTTCTTGCAAATATCACCGATGCGGGTAGTATAGGCACAACGACCATAAAGGTGAACTATCATAATAGCACGAGTACGCGGCGTTATGGCCTGTTCGATGAGCCTGTCGTCTATTTGGAACGTGTTGATATCGGGTTCAACAAACACAGGTCGGAGTTGGTTTTCCGTAATGGCAAGGATGGTGGCAATAAACGTGTTGGCAGGAACGATGACCTCGTCACCATCCTTCATGACACCCAATTCTTTATAGGCACGGAGAATGAGCGTCAAAGCATCAAGACCATTGGCCACACCGACACAATGCTTCGTACCAATATACTCGGCGTAATGTTCTTCAAACCGACGGGTTGCCTCACCTCGCAGATACCAGCCGCTGTCGAACACACGACCAACAGCCTCACGAATCTCCGAATCGTAGCGGGCATTGATATCACGCAGGGATAAGTACTTAATCATAGGTCGTATTCGTATGTATCGTAACAGATAGCGCGTGCACCGAAGCCTTCCTTTTGGAATATCAGCTGTTCGTTCAGGTCGGCACTGTCGCTGACGGTCGACTTGCCGAAGTCAATGTAGGGATAGTCAGTGTATACCTTATTAATAAGATGGTCGAACAGTAGGTCGATGGCTCCGATGGCCTTCCCCTCAGGAGTAGCCGAAATATACTGAGTGTGCAGCACCTGCGGTGTCAGGAACAAGAGCGTTCCACCCACGGGCGTCTGACCATGGTAAGCCAGCCACAGACGGATACGGTCAGGAAAGCGGGAGCGCAACAGGCGCAATTCGTCAGCTGTATGAACAGGACGCACGGCATACTTTGTTGTAAGGTTGTCATTCAGAATGTGCCAAAAGGCCTCAACGTCATCTGATTCAGCAACGGTTACCCCTGCATGTTGGGCTTTGCGCAGGCCAGAACGGCGTGATTCTGCAAACTTCATGCGACGGGTGGCTACAATAGCTGAGGAAATATCGCGAATAATCAGGCGGGCATTGCATACAGAGGTCAGGACGTAAAGATCCTCCTCGGCGGGCAACTGATGGTATATCCAGGGAATGGCCTTGTATATAACGTGATTAAATCCCTGTTGGCGCAGGTTGTCGTTTATAGCCGTGAAGGCATCGAGCACGCCCTTGGCCGAACACTGTCGGCTCATAACCAGTCCACCGTACGTCAGTCCGCCATGACTGACGAGCACATCGTCCTTTTCGTTGGCAGGCAACAAGGCATAAAGCCGACGGTCACGATAGACCATCAGCGAATGGTCACAGAAACGGTCGGCATGGTAGTCCATGAACTGACGGTCGAAGAGGAACGTGCCGTTCTTCGATTGTGCCACGAAGTGATTCCATTCGTCAGCCTTTGTAGCGGAGTATCTAACTATTTCGAACATCCAACGTATTTCAGAAACTCGTCATAGTCATAGATATAGTCGTCCTCATCGTAATGCTCGGAAGCCAACACCAAGCAGACGGCGCCCGACGAAAAATCGTCGAGCGTACGCCAGGTGTTTGTGTCGATGAGCAATCCCTGCCATGGATGGTTCAGCAGAACGGTCTGTGTCTCATGCCCATTATCGAGCGTGACATGAAACGAGCCACTGAGGGCTATGACAAACTGCTTGAGTCGCTTGTGGGCATGACCGCCACGACTCTCGCCACCAGGAACATCATAAACCCAGTAAGCACGTTTGATGTCGAAAGGCACCATCGTCTGAGCCTCAGCAAATGTCAAGTTGCCACGCGGATCAGTAATCTTTGGCAGGTCTATTATCTGAATATCCATTACCTTAACTTATCATACGGATCAGTACCAAGGACGGTCTTTGCCAGTCGCTTAGCCTTGTCACGAAGTGCGTTGACATCATCGCCCACCTCGCCGTAGCAGAGCACAACGCCCATGCGACGACCCTTGTGAGCCTCGGGTTTACCGAAGATACGAATGCGAGTACGGTCTTCTTTCAGCGCATCGACGAAGTTGTAATCAAGCAGTGTGCGGTCAACGGGTGTCTTGGCCTCTGTCGGCGACAGGATGACAGCCGAAGCACCTGCATGCTCCAGATGGATGCCGGCAATGGGCAGACCCAGTACGGCACGCAGATGAAGCTCGAACTCGCTCAAATTGGTGGTGTGTCCCAATGTCACCATACCAGTATCGTGCGGACGGGGACTCAGCTCCGAGAAGATGACCTCGCCCTGCTTGGTCAGGAAGAACTCAACGCCCCAAATGCCAGCACCAGTCAAGGCCTTCGTTACCTTGTCGGCCATCATCTGAGCTTGTTTCAGGGCCTCGTCACTAATCTTGTAGGGTTGCCACGACTCACGGTAGTCGCCTGACTTCTGAACGTGTCCGATAGGCGGACAAAACAGTGTCGGCCACCCATGCTGCTGGGTGACGGTCAGCAACGTGAACTCAGAATCGAAGTCGATGAACTCCTCGATAATCACTTCCTTCACATCGCCACGTGATCCTTCCATAGCCTCCTTGAAAGCAGTCTCCAGCTCGCCTTCGTTGTGCACATAGCTTTGGCCATGACCAGAGGACGACATCAGCGGCTTTACCACACAGGGGAATCCGATTTCGTCAGCAGCAGCCTTGAACTCCTCGAAAGTCTTGGCATAGAAGTATTTGGCAGTACGCAGACCCAGCTCTTTGGCAGCAAGGTCACGAATGGCACGACGGTTCATCGTGTAGTTGACGGCACGAGCCGAGGGAACCACCTGAATGCCTTGTTCCTCGAACTTGAACAGACGCTCCGTACGGATGGCCTCAATCTCAGGCACGATGATGTCGGGCTTGTGCTTGTTGACGACAGCCTCGAGAGCATCACCGTCAAGCATGGAGAACACTTCGCGCTCATCAGCAACTTGCATCGCGGGCGCATTGTCATAACGGTCACAAGCGATTACATACTGGCCGGCACGCATGGCGGCAATTACAAACTCCTTGCCCAGTTCGCCTGAGCCTAATAAAAGTATCTTCTTCATCTCCAATTAAATTTTTTACCCAAATGATATTTTAACGATTGGAAGCCCATGAATTCCAATCTTCCCAGACAACTGACAGATTGAAACACGGTTTTCAATTCCTCATAATTACTATACATCGGTTCTTCCACACTTATCACGAGTCTGTCGTCCTTGACAAGCCACAGGGAATCCTCGTCTCTAGACCCTAACTGACCATTGGATTTTTCCGTCACATAATAGAATCCATCAAAATCGGATATGGCATAGTAATGAACATTAAAAGGCCAAAACGTACGTTTCACCTCCATCTGCCCACGCCATACTGTGATTTTCTTATATGGAAGAAGGAATACGAGAAGCAGACTGCCAAAGAACAATACTTCAATTGCGCCTAATAAAACCATACCCCACCGTACCGGATTGCCATCAATCAGGTCTGAAAGAGAGGTTGCTACTCCAACAAACACTAAGAACAGCATAGAAACCAAGATACCATACAAACGTGACTTTTTATATTCAGATACAACTTCGGCATTGTCTCTTACAATGAAGCCTGACTTATCCTTAACCGCAATAGCTGCTTTTATCTCTTCAAAATTCAAGTATAAATTAGAGGCTATACTAACCTGCCGTTCTCCATTCTTAATCAACCTGAACACTTCTCTGTTTTTTCCATACTCACTCTGAGCATAGTCAAACTCTGCGAACCTGTAGAACCGTTTCCAGAATGGCAACAGCAGGTTTTGGACCTCTAATCCATCTGCAACAACGGTGATACGCTTTATGGAAGCCAGATAGAAAGCAGAAAAAAGTAAAGCAAATGCAATCCAAACAATTAACAAAGGCAAGATGGCACTCTTTAATAAGGGAACACCACATAAGGCAAGAACACCAAGTGCTATTTCAACAAGTGTCAGCCACACATACCTTTTATTTAATTGAGAGGTTACCATCTACTGACTAGCGGTTATTGTACATCTTTTCGTAATACTTCTGATAGTCACCTGATGTGACGTTGTCGAGCCACTCTTGGTTGTCGAGATACCAGCGGACAGTCCTCTCAATGCCCTCCTCAAACTGCAATGAGGGTTCCCAACCAAGTTCCTTCTGAAGCTTTGAAGAGTCGATGGCATATCGCAGGTCATGACCGGCACGGTCGGTGACGAATGTGATGAGGTCCATATCTTCGCCCTCTTTACGTCCCAAAAGACGGTCAACGGTCTTGATGACCACCTTGATGATATCAATGTTCTTCCACTCGTTGAAGCCGCCGATGTTGTACGTCTCAGCAATCATACCCTGATGGAAAATCAGGTCGATGGCACGGGCATGGTCCTCTACGAACAGCCAGTCGCGCACGTTCTCGCCCTTGCCATAGACGGGCAGCGGCTTGCGGTGGCGGATGTTGTTGATAAAGAGAGGTATCAGCTTCTCAGGGAACTGATAGGGACCGTAGTTGTTCGAGCAGTTGGTCACGATGACGGGCATGCCGTAAGTGTCGTGATAAGCACGCACAAAGTGGTCGCTCGATGCCTTGGCAGCTGAATAGGGAGAGTGAGGATTGTACTTGGTGGTCTCCAAGAAGAACTTGTCGCCGTAAGCCAAATGGTGCTCAGCACTCGAGGCCGTCGTGGTAAATGGAGGCTCGATACCCTCGGGGTGTGTCAACTCCAAAGCGCCATACACCTCATCGGTAGAGATATGATAGAAGCGCTTGCCCTCGTAACGCTCAGGCAACGATTCCCAATAGAGCTTGGCTGCCTGCAACAGCGACAGCGTACCCATCACGTTGGTCTTGGCAAATGTAAAGGGGTCCTTGATCGAACGGTCCACGTGACTCTCAGCAGCCAAATGGATGATGCCGTCCACCTTCTTGTCCTGCATCAGCTTATAGAAAGCGTCGAAATCGCAGATGTCCATCTTCACAAACTCGTAGTTGGGTTTGTTTTCGATGTCCTTGAGGTTTGCCAGGTTACCGGCATACGTCAGTTTGTCGAGGTTGATGATGTGATACTCGGGATACTTGTTCACAAACAGGCGCACTACGTGGCTTCCAATAAAGCCTGCGCCACCAGTAATTACAATTGTACGTTTCATATAACTATATTTTAATGTTTTCCTAATGTTATAACTTCACAATCGCCGAATTTATTGCCCTCAATGGTCAATCTTATCAGCGTACGTTCTTTGTGCCAACCTTGTAAACCAGCGGCACCTGGGTTGATGTGCAACATATTCAGCGTCTTGTCGAACTGCACTTTCAGGATGTGCGAGTGACCAGCCACAAAGAGCTGGGGCGGATTGGCATAAAGCATGCCACGCACGCTATAGTCGTAATTGCCAGGATAGCCGCCGATGTGTTTGATGAGCACGTCGACATCCTCTATCTTAAAACGATTTAGTTCGCGATACATCAGTCTCAGGTCGCCTCCATCGCAATTGCCGCAAACAGCACGGAACGGACGGAAAGCCGCCAGTTTCTCTGCCACCTCCACACTACCGATGTCGCCCGCATGCCATATCTCATCACAGGGTTCGAAGTAGTGCAGGTATTTCTCGTCCCAATACGAATGCGTATCGCTAATGATGCCTACTTTCTTCATAATCCAAAGCGTTTGCGAATAAAATCAACTATCAGTTTCTCAGTAGTCTGTAAACCTAAGATAGAAGCATCAATGCACAGGTCGTACGACTCTGCAGCACCCCATTTCTTGCCTGTATAGTAGTTATAGAACGATGCCCGTGTTGCCTCACTCTGCAAGATGAACTTGCGGGCTGCCGAGTAGTCCATTTCCCGCTTGGCCATAATCTGCTTGATACGGAATTCCAAGGAGGCAGAAATAAACACATTTACCACATTCTGGCGTTCACGCAGCACATAGTCGGCACAACGTCCCACGAACACACAAGAGCCCTCATCAGCAGCCTTCATAATAGCATCGCTCTGAAACTTGAACAATGACTCCTGCGAGAAGTTGTTGGCATAGATATCGCTGTCGTGTACAGGTGTTGCACGCAGATTAAACAGCGAACGGAAGATACCACGGCGCTCATCGTTCTGCTCAAAGAACTTCTCTGAAAAACCGCTCTCCTTAGCAGCAAGGTTCAGCAATTCCCTGTCGTAATACTTCGCATTGAAGTCCAACGCCAACATACGGGCAATGTCATGTCCGCCGCTACCTACCTGACGTCCTACGCAGATGATGATATGATTATTGCTTTCCATAACTTACCTCACTTTTCACTTTTAACTTCTTCATGTACCAAATCAGCATGGGTATTGTCATGGCAAACGAGCCGAAGTCGCTTGCCGGCATTGAGTACCATACACCATCCAAATCCCACAGCATTGGAAATACGAATGCCATGGGCAACAGCAGAAACAGTTGACGAGACAACGACAGGAATATCGATACCTTTACCTTGCCAATACTCTGGAAGAAGTGGGTAATCGTAGCCTGAGAGCCTACTACGAAAAATACCAACATATCGAGTTTGATACCCTTTGCTGACAAATCCAGCAATGTGGGATCAGTCGTAAAGATACGCGCAATCTCCCTGGGAAAGAGCATCGAGAGTATCCAACCTACCAACAGAATAGCAGTGGCACATCCGATAGCCATAAACAGACATCGGAACATGCGGTCATATTTCTCGGCACCATAATTATAGCCTACGATAGGCTGCATACCTTGACAAACACCCATCACGAACATAAAGAACATCATGACCACTGAGTTGGCTATCGAGTAAGCACCCACAGCCATATCGCCTCCATAGCGAACAAACTGGTTGTTCATGAAAATAACGATAATGCACGACGTAGCATTCATCAGGAATGGCGAAATACCTATCGAAACGATATTCTTGACCAGGTCGTTCTTCAGTTTATAGATACCACGTTTGAAGTGAAGCAGTTCGTTCTTGTTCGAGAACAAATGCAGTTGCCAACACATAGCCAGCGTCTGCGAGGTAACTGTAGCCAGAGCGGCTCCACGGATACCCCAGCGGAACCACCACACAAAGGCCAGTACCAGCACTATGTTCATCGCCACCGTAAACAAAACTGAATACATGGCATGCGTAGGTTTTCCAGCTGCTCGCAATACGGCGTTCAATCCAAAGTACATGTGGGTAACTACATTACCAAGCAATATCACAATCATAAACTCGCGAGCGTATGGCAGGGTTACATCACTGGCTCCAAAGAATCGCAGAATAGGATCAAGGAACAGCAGACTGATAAGCATAAACAAGAAACCAATTATCAAGTTCAGCGTTACAGTATTACCAAGCAGATTCTGCGCTACCTTATAGTCTTTCTGCCCCAGTTTCACGCTAATACAAGCTGAAGAGCCCACACCTACGGCAGCTCCAAAGGCGGCACTCAAGTTCATAAAGGGGAATGTGATGCCCAAGCCCGCAATAGCCTCAGGGCCCACAATCTGACCAATCATGGCACGGTCGATGATATTATAGAGACTGGAGGCCGTCATAGCCACAATTGCAGGCAGAGCATACTGCCACAGCAGTTGCCCTACAGGCTTCGTCCCCAGCTCCAACGCTTTTTGTTTGTTGTCCATAAATATAAATAATGTGCAAAGGTACGGTTTATTATGCGAACTGCCAAATCTTTTAAAGTTAATTTGGTAGTTTCAAGATTATTTCCTAACTTTGCCCACTCAAATAACAATGCAAACATCAAATGCTACGAATACTGACCACCTTATTGCTAACCCTGTTAGCCTTCAGCCTGCAAGCCGCACAACAGCAGGACGGCACGAAACGTGTGCGATACAAGGACGGCCCAGCCTATATCTACCGTGTCAGTCTGACTGACAAGGCAGGTACATCATATTCCTTTGACCACCCCACCCGATTCCTGTCACGACGTGCTGTAGAGCGTCGCAAACGCCAAGGACTTGCCATTGACTCCACTGACCTGCCTGTTTCGTCTCATTATATCCACTTGATAAAAAAAGAAGGTGTAGCCATTGTGGGCCAGAGTCGCTGGCAGAACACAGTATTGGTCCGTCTGAAAGATAGCGCCATGGTTAATGACATCCGACAATTACCTTGTGTCAAAGCCTGTAAGTTGGTGTGGCTCTCGCCCGACTCCATCACTCCCGACAAGCGCATCAGTTTTCAGAGCCATTTTGAAGCGTACGATAGCATTCCCAACGATATTTACGGTACAGCTGCCGACCAGATATACAATCTGAAGGGTGACCAGCTGCACAAAGCCGGTTTCTTGGGCAAGGGCATGATGATAGCCATTATCGATGGCGGCTTCAAAAATGCCGACCGCATTCCTGAACTGCAGAAAATCAACATCCTTGGCTGGCACGATTTTGTCAAGCCTAACGACCCACAGCTGTTCTCAGAAACCGATCATGGTACCAAGGTCCTTTCCATCATGGGCACGTACCATCCCCATATATTTATAGGTACTGCTCCAAAAGCTTCTTATTGGCTGCTGCGTAGTGAAGACCAGGAGACGGAGCAGGAAGTGGAAGAAGACTATTGGACAATGGCTGCTGAGTTTGCCGACAGCGTCGGATGTGATGTCATCAACTCATCATTGGGCTATAACGAATACGACCATAAATGGATGACATACCAGCAGTGGCAATTGGATGGCAAGACCGCCTTCGTCAGTCGCTCGGCATCCATGTTGGCCCAAAAAGGTATCGTGCTATGCAATTCCGCAGGCAACAGCGGTATGGGACCTTGGAAGAAGATTGGCGTACCTGCCGATGCCGACCATATTCTGACTGTTGGCGCCATTTCCGACATCGAGACCCAGCGCATTGCTGCTTTCAGTAGCGTGGGTCCTTCGCAGGATGGTCGTGTCAAACCTGATGTGGTAGCTATAGGTGCCCCAGCTCGTGTCATCAGTGGCCGAGGTGTGATTACCAGCAGTATGGGAACCTCGTTCTCATCGCCCGTCGTTTGCGGACTGGTAGCTTGTCTGTGGCAGGCCATGCGCGACAAGACGGCAGAGGAAATCATGGACATCATCCGTCGTACTGGCAACAACTATCAGCATCCTGACAACATCTACGGCTATGGCGTGCCTGACTTTTGGCAAGCGTTTATGAATGGAACGATAAAAGATGAAAAATGAAAGATATACGCTGCGCCAACTGAACCTGTTGGTACGCGAGGCCATCGAGGATGCTCTGCCTGACGAATATTGGGTGGAAGCGGAGTTGTCGGAGTGTCGCGAAAACAGTGGGCATTGCTATATGGAACTCATCGAGAAGGATGAACATAGCAATACGCCTGTGGCACGTGCCTCAGCCAAATGCTGGCGACAGACGTGGCTGATGGCGAAACCTTATTTCGAGCGTACCACCGGACAACCGTTACGTGCTGGTATGAAGGTCTTGCTCAAAGTGTATCCCCAGTTTCACGAAGCCTACGGATTCTCGTGGATTGTCAGCGACATTGACCCCACATACACCTTAGGCGACATGGCCCGCAAGCGCCAGGAGATTATCTGCCAATTGAAAGAGGAGGGTGTCTTCGACCTGCAACGCGAACTCCACATTCCCACCTTTGCCAAACGCATTGCCGTTATCTCTGCACAGAATGCTGCAGGCTATGGCGACTTCTGTCGTCAACTTGAAGATAACGAATACGGTTTCCGTTTCGAGGTAACGCTGTTTCCTGCCGTCATGCAGGGCGAACAAGTCGAACAAAGCGTTATTGCTGCCCTGAACCAGATTTACGAGTTGCAAACCAATCATACCTCTCAATGTTCAACTCCCAGTTCTCAGTTATTCGATGTTGTCTGCATACTAAGAGGCGGTGGTGCCACTGCCAACCTCAGTGGTTTCGACACGTTGGCATTAGCAGAGAATGTGGCTCAATTCCCATTGCCGGTGATTACTGGCATCGGTCACGACCGCGACGAAAGCATCCTCGACATGGTTGCGAATACTCGCGTAAAGACACCCACTGCTGCCGCTGCCCTGCTGATAGACAATTTGTTGCGCGTACTGGAACGACTCGACGATGCCAGCCAGCGCATCTCCTATGCCGTCAACCAGCGAATTAGCAATCAAAAGACTAAAATCGTTACGATGACGAGCCTCATCCCTACCCTCGCCTTACGTGTGGTTAGCGACCAACGGCATCGGATAGAGATGATGGAGAATCGTCTGCCTATTGCCATCGAACGACGCTTGACGAATCAGAAGCATCTGCTGGAAAGCCTGAGCATCAAACTTCAGGGCTTTGACCCACAACTGTTATTGAGTCGAGGCTACAGCATCACCCTCAAAGACGGCAAGGCCGTACGTGACCCACAGCAATTGCAGCCTGGCGACGAAATTGAGACCCGTGTGGAAAAAGGAACCATACGTTCTGTAGTTAAGAATTAAGAGTTAAGAGTTAAGAATTAAGAATTAAGAGTTAAGAGTTAAGAAAAATACGATGAACGAAGAAGTAAAATACGAAGAGGCTCTGGCCCAATTGGAAACCATTGTCCGCAAGATGGAACAGAACGAGTACGACATTGACGAACTCGCTGCACAGTTGAAGACTGCACAGCGACTCATCAAGTTCTGCAAGGACAAGCTGACCAAGACAGAAGAGGAACTCCAGAAGATTCAAGCTGAAGCTAATTCATAGGCTGGGTTTCACAGGCTGTATCGTACCATCGGCATTGAACGTCAACGGGTCGATGCACACCTCGCGGTTGTAGCCCGCACTCCAATCAAGTTTGGCACCGCGTGGACGCTGGAAGCGGTGGTAGACGATATACCACTCATCCGTACCAGGCTTCTGCAGGATGGCATGATGGCCTGTTCCGAAGATTTGTTTGTCGTCGTCACGTTGCAGGACGATGGTCTTTTCAGCGGCTGTCACAGGCTGTCCATTGCGTACCAATTCCGTAGGCGAATCGCTGATGGCATAGCGAATACGGTAGTTTTTCGAACGCGTATCGTTCTCCGACCACGTAAAGTAATACTTGCCATCGCGATAGAACACATACAATCCCTCATTGAAACTATAGCGCGCCTTGTCCTTACGAGGCAATATGACAGTCGGTTCTCCCTTGAAACTCGTCATGTTGTCGTTCAGCTCGGCACAAATTATCGTACCATTGCCCCAATATAGATAGTATTTGCCCGACTTGGGGTCTTGGAATACGTCTGGGTCTATCGTTGCCCCGCCATTCTTCATCACAGGCATATCTTTCGTACAGAGTGGTTTTCCCAAAGCATCCTTGAACGGACCTGTAGGCTGGTCGCTGACAGCCACACCAATCTGGCTCTCGCCTACGAAATAATAGAAGTACTTGTATTTAGCTTTCTTGCCTTTACCCACCTTTCGTTCAATGATACAGGGTGCCCACGCCTTGCGCTTAGCCCACTGGCAATCGGTTTGCAGGTCGAAGATGACGCCCTCGTACTTCCAATCCTTCAGGTCGGTACTGGAATAGCAACGGAAATCGTGGTTATCCCAATTCTCCTGACCGTCCGTCGTAGGATACAGATAGTATTTGCCGTCTTTCTCAGAATACAGCACCTCAGGGTCGGCATAGAGTCCCTCGATGACCGGATTCTTCCTGTTAGGTTTCATCGTGGCCAGCTCGTAGCCGTCACTCCATGCCTGCAAACGGTCATACTCCTCCTTGGTGATACGCAGGAACGAGCCGTGCTGTGGACGGTTGACACCCTCTATATTGCGAGGTTTCTGGAAGTTACGCATAAACTTGTCAGCCAGGCAAAGACGGTAGTTACGTGGACGTGACGAATACTCTATGTAGCCAATCACCCAGTCGTCGTGACCAGCCAACTGGAAGGCAGACACGCCCTCACACTTCTTGTTACCCTCAAAACTGACATAGTCATCCTCGACGGGTTCACCCCATGGACCTGTCAGTTCCTTGGCTGTTGCCGTAAAGAGGCCAGGCTTGCCACCTTCCTTCTTAATCATCATGTGCCACTGCTGGTCGCTGTCGAGCCAGTTGATGTCTGCATCGATGGTGGCATAGCCCCAATCGAACAGCAGTTTGGGTTGCGTCAACTGCGTAAACGTCTCGTCAGCATACGAATAGTACATGCGGTCGTACTTCTCCTCGGCACGGTTCCACATTGAGTAATAGATGAAGTAGCCACCCTTCCGTCCATCAGGCCATACGTAGTCGCCGTCCCACATAATCTGCGGTGCCCATACGCGATTGATGGTCGACCAATCCTTATAGACACTTTCTGCCTCAGGGTTACAGAAGATGCCAAGACCCTTGCGGTAGTCGAAGGTCTTCGACTGCCAGTGTATCAGGTCGTCGCTCACCAGCAGGTCAATACCGTAGTTGTCCCACTCGGCCTGTTTCTTCAGATCCTTGAAACGACCAACGTTCATGTCCGTCGTTACCATCAGATAGCCCGTGCCGTCGTGTTTACGGCAAATAAAAGCATCACGCGTAGCCCACTCTATGCGGGCATGCTCATAGTCGCTGAAGATGCTGTCGCCGTTCAGCAGGTCGTGATAGTGGAATCCGTCGCGACTCAACGCGTATGCCGTCCACGCTCTCGAGCGGTCGTTCATGTGACAGTACAGGTAACCGTAGTCACCCTTCTGGAAGTTGCCCTTACGCTGTTGCGCCATCATGCTGGCAGGTAGCAACATGGCTATCAGAAAGAAAGAAAAAAGTCGTTTCATGTTGTCTTAGTATGTTTTTTGCCGTGCAAAGATAGCTAAAAAAAATCAGAAGATGTCACTTTTCGACCTTTTTTCTTGCACAATAACAAGATTTTGTGTACTTTTGCGGTCGGAAAAGAGATTTAAGGAACATAAAAACATAGACATTATGAAGAATTTGGATTGGGGTAGCCTCTCGTTTGGCTACATGAAAACCGACTACAACGTTCGTTGCTACTATCGCGACGGCAAGTGGGGTGAAATCGAAGTTTGCTCCGACGAGTATCTGAACCTGCACATGGCTGCAACCTGTCTGCACTACGGTCAGGAGGCTTTCGAGGGTCTGAAGGCCTATCGTTGTCCTGACGGCAAGGTGCGCATTTTCCGTGTCGACGAGAATGCCAAGCGCCTGCAGTCAACCTGTCGTGGCATTATGATGCCTGAGGTCAGCACAGAGCTGTTTACCGAGATGGTGAAGAAGGTGGTCCGTCTGAACCAGGAGTGGATTCCCACTTACGAGAGTGGCGCTACACTCTATATCCGTCCGCTGCTCATTGGTACCAGCGCTCAGGTTGGTGTGCATCCCTCAAAGGAGTACTGCTTCCTCATCTTCGTAACCCCCGTAGGTCCATACTTCAAGGGTGGTTTCTCAAGCAATCCTTACGTCATCGTTCGCGACTACGACCGCTCTGCACCTCTCGGTACAGGTAAATATAAGGTGGGTGGTAACTACGCTGCATCGCTCTTCGCCAACAATCTGGCTCACGAGAAGGGTTATGCCTGCGAGTTCTATCTCGACGCCAAGGAGAAGAAGTACATCGACGAATGCGGTGCTGCCAACTTCTTCGGTATCAAGAACAACACCTACGTGACACCAGAGTCAACCTCTATCCTGCCCTCTATCACCAACAAGTCGCTGATGCAGGTAGCCGAGGATCTTGGCATGAAGGTAGAGCGCCGTCCGATTCCTGAGGAGGAACTCGAGACCTTCGAGGAGGCTGGTGCCTGCGGTACTGCAGCCGTTATCAGCCCTATTTCTTACATCGACGACCTCGACACAGGCAAGCGCTACTCGTTTGGCGACAAGCCCGGCCCACAGTCCAAGAAACTGTTTGATACGCTTCGCGGCATCCAGTATGGTGAAATCGAGGACAAGCACGGCTGGACAACTGTCGTTATAGAATAATCATTTAGCAGCGGACTACAGGACTTAAGGACTTTGGCTGCGCACAAATTGCCAAAGAATCCTGCGCCGAAAAAAGTCCTTTAGTCCTATAGTCCTTGCAAAAAATCAACTATGGGAAAAGGCAAATTGGCGAAATTCGCCGACATGGAAACCTACGAGAACGTGTTCCAATACCCCTATTCGGTAGTGGAACACGTTCCCTTTGACATGAAAGGCCATTGGCACGAGCAGTACTTCCACAACGACAACCCGATTGTCCTGGAATTAGGCTGTGGCAAGGGCGAATATACCGTAGGACTGGCAAAAATGTATCCCGATGTCAACTTTATTGGCGTCGACATCAAGGGGGCCCGCATGTGGACAGGCGCTACACAGGCACTGAACGAAGGACTGAAGAACGTCGCCTTCCTGCGCACCAATATCGAGGTCATCGACCGTTTCTTCTCGCAGGGCGAGGTCAGCGAAATATGGCTTACCTTCAGCGACCCACAGATGAAGAACCCTCGCAAGCGCCTCACTTCCACCTGGTTCCTTAATCGCTACCGCCATTTCCTCTCCGATGGTGGCTTCATCCACTTGAAGACAGATTCCAACTTCCTCTTTACCTACACTACTTATCTCGTCGAGAAAAACCACCTGCCTGTGCTCATCAAGACCACCGACCTCTACGCCACGGCACCCAAAGACAGCGTTGCTGCCTCTATTCAAACGTATTACGAATCGATGTGGATAGCCCGTGGCCTGAACATCAAATACATGAAGTTCTGTCTGCCTCGTGATGGTGAACTCGTAGAACCCGACGTCGAAATCGAACTCGACGATTATCGTTCCTACCATCGCGACAAGCGCAGCAGCAAGGACAAGGCACGGTAAGAGTGCGGCTTAGTCCTCGTCATCGCCGCTGGGTGAAGGCGTGGGCGTGTCGCCACCCTCGTCGGCATCCTGCTGACCCTCGGGCGTGGGCACCTCTACGAAGCGGAACTCCTTCTCGTCGTTCAGGCGCGAGGTCAGCTCGGCGGCGGGGTCGAACAGCACGGTGATCTTCGCACCGGCCGAGGTCACGTCCTTCTTCTCCTTCTGGCTCTTGCCACTCACCTTCAGCTTAAACGTGCCCAGACCGTCTATCGACACCGCATTACCGTTCAGCAACTCGTCGATAATCGACTGCGGGAAATCTGCAAACACGCCGTTGATTTCACCCACCGAGAACGTCGACCCGCGCGCCATGCGCTTCGCCAGCTGCGTCTCGTTCACGGTTGACACTCGAGTCCACTGCGGGAAGTAGAGCGTGGACTTGTCCTGCGGGTTAATACCCTTTTTCTTAATCAGACTAATCATAGTTCCAATTGTCTTTTAGTTATTAATTTTGAGTTTTTATAGCGTCATACGTATGCCCTTTCGGAATCATACGTATGATTTGCTCTGATGATACGTATGATTTGCCTCAATCATACGTATGATTGCATCCGATGATACGTATGACCGTTTCCAGCCATGCGCATTAACCTCTCCGGCATTCATTAATCATCCCAGCCGCCGAATTCGTAGGTCTAGTCTGACCAGTCGAACTCGGGGGCACCAAGCCAGTCGTCATAGTCGGGGATTTCGTTGGGCGGAGTAGGCTCTGGATCTGTATAACTACCACTACCAGCCAGTAACTGGCACTTGTGTTGCAGTTCCACTACTCTGAATGATGGCTTCATATATTTCTTTTTCATTGCTGTGTCCTCCTTACTTGATTACAATCTTACGACCATTGTTAATATACAGTCCCTTCTGCGTTGGCTTACCGCTGAGCTTTCTGCCCTGCAGGTCGTACCAACCGTCAGCGTCAGCATAATTGTCAATTGTCCATTTTCCATTGTCAATTGTTCCGATGCTGGTCACCTCGCCATTGGCTCCTACAAGTTTGACAGTGATGCGCTGTGGCAGTTCTACTTCGATAGAGGCAGAGCGAGTCATTCTTCGGGCAGAGGCAGAATTAGGTTCCTGCTCTGAGTCCTCAGGCTCAACCCACTTCAGGTAGCACGACGTCGGGCGGATCTTTGCGCCGACCTTTGCCCTCACGAAGTCGCCAGCCACGACGAGTTGTTCGTCCACCTCCTTGGTCGCTCCTGCGAAGCCGTACACCTTGCCGATTTCTTCGGAGTTCTCGCTGTCGCTCCAGTAGCGAGGCTGGTAGGTGCCTTTGAAATTCCATTTGTTCCACGAATATGTGCCATCGCTGCCGTCGTACTCGGTCTGCTTGTTACCGCGTTCGTAACCCTCAGTGAAGATATCGAAGCCTTGGTAGTAGTCGTCCCCATTAGTGAAGTAGAGGTATTTAGCGTCCTCGCCAGGCATGAAGAGATACGGCGTGTTGGCCTTCATCGTGGTCTCAGTCGTTTCGTTAGAGCCTTCCACGCCCACTTCCTTCAT
>JAFVHO010000170.1 GCA_017474485.1 Prevotella sp. | reverse complement strand
GAAACTACGTGTACGACGGTACGCGGTTGGCGGTATAGCTGAGCAGTGCTTTCAAGGAACATATGTTCGTGAGGCTTTCAACATATGTTCATAGGGGGTAGGAACATATGTTCGTGAGCCCATGAACATATGTTCGTTTTTTAGCGCCTATTTTATCTTTGTAGTTTCACTTTATGGCTGCAAAGTTACGACATTTCCTTGATACCTCCAAGGGAATCTTCAAGTTTTTGTTATAAGAGTCGAGTGCCGCTGAGTACTTGAGCCGTAATGTCGTGGGCCGCGAGCCGTAATCTCACCATCTAGTTAAGATTGCGCCAAGTTATAGTGCACAGGAGTCCCTTTCTTCTGTGCACTCTAGTTTCGATGTCGGCTTTGGTCAAACAAAAAAATGTAGAATCGTTTGGTGGTTCACAGGATAATTTGCTATTCCACGTGGTACGTCTCTATGTGACAGGTATGAGTTTTTTGTTGCTTGTCGTAATTGATGCCAACGAGTAACAAGTTGTCAGTATATTGCGCCACCTTGGCCGGGTACTCCTTGCGCTTGATTTGGTTGATAGCCGAATCGGCATTCTGATTGTATTTCAATTCCAGTACGATGGCAGGCGACTCCACATATTTGCGCGGTATTAGTACGATGTCGGCAAATCCCTTACCCGTAGCCAGTTCGCGGTGGAAAATATAGTCGCCATGTGCGTAATAGTAAGCAATGCTTAATACGCAGGCCAGTGAGTTTTCGTCGTTGTATGAAAGGATGCTGGTATTCTCGTCGTGTGCTACATCCACAAGACGTGTTACAGCTTCCTCGTCACCATTGAGGGTAGCTTGAAGCAGTTTCTCCGATTGTCTCAGTGCCTTGACTACATGTTCCCAACCGGTATCCTCTACGGCATTCGACAATTCTCCTGCTACTTCGTGATTGGGGACGTAGCACTCGCTCTTACGCCAGTTGAAAGACAGATAGCCCAGATGAATCAATACCGTCAGCACATCGTCTTTGCTCTGGATGATAGTCATATCGTTCTGGAATTTCGTGGTATTCACCTTCACACGTCCGCCACTCAACAAGATGAGTATATCGTCCTTCAGTCCATCGAAGTTCATCCTGATATAGCCGGCAATAGCATCGTAGGCACCAGTCGATGCCCAATAGCTGCGACAGCGTTTTGCCATGACTGCCTGCATCACTGAGTTTGGATTGAACATTGACAACTCATCACCAATCTGATAGCCGTCGTACCAGGCCTCAAGCTCGTCAAAGTCCACGCCATGACGTTCTGCCAGCATTCTTACCTCGTCTTTGGTAAATCCGAAGAAACTACCCATATTGCGAGGTTCCACCATAGAGTACTCTAAGAAATTGTTCAGTGCCGACTGCGTCTTGAACTTCTTAATGGGCAGGATGCCTGTCATATAGACAGCGGCAAAGACCTCCATACCCGACACGTCCTTGAACATGCGGCGCAACAAGTTCAGGTAGCCCTCCATCACCTCTGGCTTCTTCTCAGCGAACTCGCGGCAGATGGCATCCCATTCGTCGATGATGAAAACGAAGTGCTCGCCCGTCTCGATGGAGATGCGCTGTAGGAAGGCCATGAAGTCATCACTGTCACGTAGTGTAACCTGCGGATATGCAGCTTGCAAGTCTTCTTTCAGCTCGTCCTGTATATGCTGAATGATAGCGTCGTCCTTGAACCGGGTGATAAACGACGTCATATCTACATAGATGACAGGATACTTATTCAGATGTTCCTCGAACTTCGGGTCTTGGGCAATCTGAAGGTCAGCGAAGAGCTGGCGAGAGTCACACGAGTGATCGTAGTAGGCCGCCAACGTCTTGGCTGCCATCGACTTTCCGAATCGACGGCAACGGGTAACACAGGTGAATTTTTGCTCAGTAAAGAGCGTCTTATTCACCTCTGCTATCAGTCCTGACTTGTCAACATACTCGCTGTTGCGAATCTGACGAAAACCAAAATTACCTTTATTAATATATATGCCCATACTGTCGAGAATCGGTTATTCTCTGCAAAGATAGACATTATCCTGTGAACCACCAAACGATTCTACATTTTTTTGTTTGACCAAAGCCGACATCGAAACTAGAGTGCACAGAAGAAAGGGACTCCTGTGCACTATAACTTGGCGTAATCTCACCACCGACGAGCCGTAATGTCGTCAAGGTTGAGCCGTAATGTCGTCAAGGGTTATTTGAAAAGATCGTCTGCTATTATCTGTTTAGTGACTTTTCTCGCGTACATATTATCATATAGGCCGAAGGGAGTTACTCACGACCAACAATCGATTTTTCCATATCGTATCATTTATATTCTGGCGCAAAGTTAATAAAAAAGCCTGATTGCGCCAAATAATAGTGCTATAATTTGGCGCAATCTCGCAAAAAAGTTAAGATTGCGCCAAGTTATAGTGCACAGGAGTCCCTTTCTTCTGTGCACTCTAGTTTCGATGTCGGCTTTGGTCAAACAAAAAAATGTAGAATCGTTTGGTGGTTCACAGGATAATTTGGTTTCCGTGGAATAGCAAATCATGTATGTACTCAGAAAAAACCAAATAAATTTGGTTATTCCATTGTTTATTCGTAACTTTGCACGGTGAATATCGTACTAAAACAATTTTAATGAGAATGAAGAAAAGCGTAATTTTCCTTGCCGCTTTGCTGCTGATGGTATGCAGCGAAGCAAGGGCACAACGATTCACCGACCAGCTGGGACGCGGTCTGGTGGCTGTTCCCACAGGTACTACTGGTAACAGCATGTCGAACTTGGTAACTTGGCGCCGACTGGCCGACGAGTATTACGACGTGACGTATAACCTGTACAAGAACGGTACCAAGGTGGCGTCGAACCTGAAAACGACATGCTTTAACGACGCGAAGGGTGCACCCATAACGACACAGTATCAGGTGGCTGCCGTCGTGAAAGGTGTGGAACAAGCGAAGTGTGCTGCTGTGACGCCGTGGACGCAGTATGTCTATAAGCTGGGCAGCATAACTACGCCGACAGGCTATCTGGACATCGCCCTGGCTACCGTCTACGACCGCAAAGGTGCAGACGTGACGGCTAACTATGAGCCTAACGACTGCGAAATGGCCGACTTGGACGGCGACGGCGAACTGGAAATCATCGTCAAGCGACTGAACACCGTGGATGCAGCAGGCATCTATCTGCAGTCGTCGACACAATTTGCCGTGCTTGATGCCTACGATGTAAACTGGCAGACGGGTGCCGCCACGCTGATGTGGCGCATAGACTGCGGACCAAACATGGCCAGCATGAACTCGACGGAGCTGAACATCATTGCCTACGACTGGGACGGAGACGGCAAAGCCGAGGTGGTGATGCGCGGTGCCGACAACATGATAGTATATGGTCCGGACGGACAGACCCAGCTGTACACCATCGGCGACATGAAGGTGAACACGCGCAATCAGATGACCAGTCATACAGACATGCAGTATGCCTGGACGCATACAGGTGCAGAGTACCTCATTTATATGAATGGCCAGACAGGTGCATTGTACCAGAAGACCACTTTCCCCCTGAAACGACTGGAGACCGGCGAGAGCAACGAGAATACGGCCTGGGGCGACAACTACGGACACCGCTCGTCGAAATACTTCATGGGTGCTCCCTACCTTGACGGTCGCAAGCCCAGCCTGTTCCTGGCCCGTGGCATCTATACACGCCACAAGATGATAGCTATGGACCTGAACTATAGCACGCACCAGTGGAGCGAGCGCTGGTCGTGGAACTGCAAGGACAAGAACAGCCCGTGGTTCGGACAGGGCTACCATAACTTCGTGGTTGCCGATGTGGACGAAGACGGTCGCGACGAGATAGTCTACGGCTCTATGGTGATTGACGACAACGGCCACGGACTGCACACCACAGGCTACGGCCATGGTGATGCCCAGCACGTGGGCGACTTCAACCCCTACCGCAAGGGTCTGGAGTTCTTTGGCTGTCTGGAAGAGAGTCCCGTATACGGCTGCGACTACCGCGACGCCACCACGGGCGAGGTGCTGTACAAATATACACACTCTACCGACGACGGACGTGCCATGATGGCCAACCTGAGCAACAAGCATATTGGCAGCCAGGGCCGTTCGGTAGGTTCACCCGTCATCTCGTCGATTACTACTGCAAAGGTCATGGATAGTCCCAGCGATAACGGTGGAGCCCTGTACTGGTCGCACCTGAACTTCCGCATCTATTGGGACGGCGACCTCTGTTCAGAGATTCTGGACAGCCCAGGCACAGCCAAGGAAGCTGCCGTCTACGACGTTGACAACGGTCGTCTGTTTACCTCCAGCGGCTGTAACATGAACAACGACTCGAAGAACAACCCCTGCTTCCAGGGCGACATCATCGGCGACTGGCGCGAGGAGTTTGTGGTACGTTGCGGCTCTAACCTGCGTGTCTATACGACGGGCTTGACTACCAATTACAGCATGCAGTGTCTGTGGTTCGACCACCAGTATCGTCAGGCTATGGTGTGGCAGATGATGGCCTACAACCAGCCACCCCACCTGAGCTACTTCATGGGCGAAATAGAGGGCATCACCGTAGCTCCGCCCGCACTGACCAACAGAGGTCGCGTCGTAGTATCCAATGGTTCAACCATTGAAACAACGACCAACCACCTGCTGATGTCTGGAACAAACGATATGACTGTCAGCGTCAAGAACGGTGCAGCACCCTATATGCTGACCGTCAACACACCGATATGGGTACAGGGCAATGACGATAACGACAACATTACTACCACGACCTACACCCATACACTGACAGGCGGTGCCTTCACGGGCAGCATGCGTCTGGTGAAGCAGGGCCAGGGTACGCTGGTGTTGCCGACGGTGACTGAGACCTATACGGGCAAGACGGATGTCTGGGGCGGTACGCTGAAGTTCGACGGCACCCTGCAGTCGAGTCAGCTGTGGATGAACCGCTTCACAACGCTGATCAGCGATGGCGGCACCTTTGGCGGTGGCATCACGGCAGACTATGATGCACGCATCATTCCAGGCGGCGAGAACAACAAGGGCAGCATCAGCACGACAACGCTGAAGCTGAACCACGGCGCACGCATGGTCATCGACCTGTATGACGACGACTGCACAGCCGACCAGGTGAATGCCACGACGCTGAGCATCGCCACAAAGACGGGCAGCCCGTGGACCACTGAAGGTCCTAAGTATCTGAAGCCTGTCATTGAGTTTGTGATTCACGGCTCTACACTGAACGACGGAACCTACGACCTGGGTGCAGTGGGAAGCATCAGCGGTTCGCTGAACGACATCGTCGTTGAGGGACTTGGCGGCTATACTTATAGCTTGGTACATAACAATGGCCACTTGCTGCTGATAGTGGGCGAGGGTTCTATTGTGCTCGACGAATCATCGACCGTGGCTCCTACGGCTACAGCGGGTGACGTGAACGTCATCGTGAAGCGCACCATCAGTGCCAATAGGTGGAGCACGCTGTGTCTGCCTTTCGACATGACAGTAGCACAGTGGCAGGAAGCCTTCGGCAGCGATGCAGAAATCAGAACCGTCGACACCTATACCATGAGTGGTTCGACGATAACGGTCAACTTTAACAGCAAGTTGACGGGTACGCTGCTGAAGAACACGCCCTATATCATCAAGACGAGTGCCGACGTGACGCAGTTTGCGCTGAAGACGACCATTGATCCTGCTTCGGCTGTGACCATCATGAGGAACGGCAGCAATGCAGAGATTGGCCGCTTTATGGGAACCTACGTGGCTGAGACCGTGATTCCTGATGGTTATCTGTTCTTGAATGGCAACAAGTTCTACTACAGCAAGGGACTCTCTACGAGCAAGGCCTATCGTGCCTATTTCTGGATGAAGTACTTCACTACTTCCGGGGCTAACATCCTGATGAGCTTTGACGACGAGACTACGGGCATTAAGGCAATTGACAATGGACAATTGACAATTGACAATTGCTTTGACCTGCAGGGTCGTAAGGTTGCCCAGCCTGCGAAGGGCATCTATATCCAAAATGGTAAGAAACTAATAAAATAATGAGGAAACAATGAAAAAGCAATATATCACTCCAACAATAACAGTAGTTGTATGTGACGAACAGCTGCTGCTTTCTACCAGTACAGTTGATAGCAACGTGGATATAGATTGGGGCGGCGAAGACCTCACAGGCCTGGAATCAGAGTAATCACTTTTGGACCCATTTATAGACAGCGAATAGCCATTGGCTTTCATCATAAAAATATTGCCAGCTCTCGTAAGGGCTGGCAATATTTTTGATTATAGGTGATATGTTTACTGAAATTATTTATACGGCAGGTAGCAGTTCTGCGTCGTGATGCCTGCACGATTGTTCTGCAGCATGCGGCTCAGCCACTTGTCACCGAAACCGCCACCATAGATACCTGACTGGTTCTTGTGGATGGCCAGACGACGGAGGTCAGAGAAACGGGTGCCCTCGAAGGCAAACTCCATGGCGTACTCGTCGCACAGCAGGTCCTCCATCGCGTTGATGTAGTCGTCCTTCGTGTATTCAGCAGGCTTGGTCAATCCAAACTTCTTGTAGATGTCGTCAATCTTGGCTTTCACCACGATGCTGTAACGGTAGGGCGAGTCGATGTCCTCGACGGCACCGGCACCATGGAAGTGGATGCCGACAAACTGTTTCCTAACACCGTTCTTGAAGATGTCGGAATTGGCTTGTGCCAGGAAGGGCAGGGTCGTGGTCAGCATTTCGTAGGACTCAGGAGTCAGATAATACTTATCATCGATGTGCGACTGTGTCATGTCGAGCACCTTGTTGCCGTCGCCATCAATAGAGTCGTTGCCAGCCTGATCCTTGAGATAGACTTCCTCGTAGCGGTAGTTGACCAGCTCTGAGTGCAGACCGTTCTTCAGCACGGCGAAGGCTGCATCGGGATAGCCCATGCGGTTGATAGCCTCTGCCAGGTGGAGCCAAACGGTGGCATTACGGTACAGGGGAATGTAAGCCGTCGAAGGCTTGTGGCAGTAGACGTATGACGAGTCGGCACCCTGACCCTGACTGACGATAGCGGCACGGGCATCGCCAAGAGGCATGTTGCGGATAATCCAGTACTGCGGAATCGTCTTTGTCAGCTCAACCTTGTAGTAGTACTGGGCAAGGCGGGCAGAATCGCAATATGCCTGCGACGGTACGACCTGTATATCCTCGGTCTTGGGACAGTCAAATCCAAACGACTCAGCCTGAATGCTGCTCTGCCGTTCCGTACCATAGTAGTTGTAACCAAAAGTTGCCGGAATGTCGGTGGTCTTTCCCGTCGTATAGTTGGTTGCCATAGGGATGTAAGAAATGACATCACCGGGCAGAGCATCGTGGATGAACGACTCAGTCCAGCTATCCCCTTGTCTGTAGAGGTCGTTGTTGGCATTCTCGTTGTAGTCGGCAGGCCACTCGGTAAAGTTCTTAAAGATGGGGCTGTATTCGCTGAACTCCGTATCGAGCAGACCAAGATAGTTGACGGAAATGTCGTTGAAGCTGCCCACGTGGAGTCCCGTGTAGCGCAGGTAGTCGAAATAGCACTTGGCAGCCTTTGGATAGTTGCCTAATTCCAGATAGATGTCGCCTAAGACGATGTTGAGCGGAATGAAGCATCTGCGTGGCTGGATATATTTGTCGGTATTACTCCAGTTCAGTCGTCCGACACTTATCACCGTATTGGTGGCAAAGCCAAAGGTGGGCACGGAAATCTGATCCTCGGTGAAGCGGCCCTTCAGTTCCTCCAGCTTCTGTGCCTCGCTTTCCAGAATACCCGTAAAGGAGGTCTTGCCGGTGTTGGCATTGATCTGACTGATGGTCGTGACCGGCTCGGTGATGTAAGGAGCCTCCCCATACTGGCGCGACAGCTGCAGGTAGGTCCATGCACGGAACGTAGCGACGGCGGCATACTCGTTGGCTACCACATTCTGGGCACCCGTCTTCAGGGTGGTGTCGCGGTGGGCCAGATAGTAGTTACAGTTGTTGATGACCTTGTAATACAGATAGACACTGTCGTACTTGTTAGTGGCATCAGCCGTGAAGTCAGCCAGGTTCTTCAAGTGGATGGAAGCCTTGTCGGTAGGACGTACCAGGTCGCCACGCATCTCGTTCTGGAAGTAATACTGGTCAGCCAGCTGCTGGATGGCCTGCATAATACCGTAGGCATAGAACACAGAGTCCGTCTTCTGGTCAAGAGCCGGGTCGAACAACTGACGCGAGCTGTCTGACTCCAACATATCACTACAAGAAGTGAATAGTGAACAGTAAATAGTGAATAGTGATGCGCACACCACCCATCTGCCTATTTTGTTTATTTTGGTAATCATAATTCTTAATTCTCAATTTTCAATTATCAATTATAGATTAATCTTCACACCCATCGTCAGCATACGTCCCTGCGCAATGTTGCCACAGTCGATGCCCTGATAGAGCTGGTTGTTGCTGGCAGAGAACTCGGGGTCGTTGCCCTTGTATTTGGTGACGGTGAACAGATTGCGGCCCTCGGCCCAGACGGCAATGCCCTGCAGCCACGACTGCCATGATTCAGGGATGGGCACCTGATAGGTGAGTTTCACACTCTTCATACGCAGATAAGAGCCGTCTTCAATCCAACGGTCGGACATGCGGTTGTTACCCATGGGGTCGTTGAAGTTGAGACGTGGAATGTCGGTCTTCTGTCCCTCATAGCGCCAGTGTCCAATCTCAGCCACCTGCTGGTTGTAGAGTGTTGAACCGCTGTTGAGGATAGCACGCTGGTAGTTATAGACATCGTTGCCCAGAGAGTAGTTGAAGTTGACACCCAAGGTGAATCGCTTCCAGTTCAGGTTGAGGAAGATGTTACCATAGAGGTCGGGGTTGGGGTCACCGATAACGCTCTTGTCGGCAGCGCTAATCATACCGTCCTGGTTCAGATCCTCGAAGTAGACGTCGCCGGCCTGGAAATACTGCTTGGCACCCGTCTCGTCGACGATGTAGAGGTTAGCAGCCTTGGCATCGGCTGTTGTTGCGAAGACGCCCTTGGTCTTGTAGCCGTAGAAGACACCTACAGGGTTGCCGACAGCCGTCAGGATGTTGTTGTCGCCATAGATAGAAGAGGTGTAATCGCCATTAGCCAGCTTCTTGACCTCGTTCTTGTAGTGGCCAAGGGTAGCACCGATTTCTAAGTGCCAGTCCTTCAGTGAGAGGGGCTTTCCGCTGACACCCACCTCGAAACCAGTGTTGCGCACCTCGCCGTCGTTGGTCCAGTAGTTGTTGATACCGCCAATGGGGTTCTCGAACGTCTTGACGGTCAAGAGGTCCTTCGTGTTGTGGATGAAGTAGTTGGCATTGATGCCTAAGCGGTTGTTGAGGAGGTTAGCCTGCAAACCGACATTGAACTTCGATGTGGTCTCCCACTTGATTTCCTCGTTACCGACGTTGGTGAGCTGCATACCAATCTGATGGTTGATGTAGCGTACGGTATTGAAAGAGGTGCGTGCGGCATAGTTGTTGATACCGTCGTTACCGCTGATGTCGAAGCCGGCATTCAGACGCAGGTAGTTGACGATGCCGTTCTTGGGGAACCATTTCTCGTTGGTCAGTACCCAGCCAGCCTGTATGCTTGGGAAGATGGCCCACTTGACACCGAACATCTTCATGCCGCCGTCGGCATTGCTGCCGAAACGGCTGTTTGACTCAGCCAGCAGAGATGCTGTGACGAAGTAGCGGTTCATGTAGTTGTAGTCGGCATTGACATACCACTGCATGTTCTTCCAGACATCGTCGGCACCCGTCACCGTATCATAGACGTTGTTGCCTGTTGTCAGCTTCGGGTTCTTGTCGTCCTCAAGCTTTGAGTTGTACTGCGTGGTCAGGTCGCTGCCGTCGAACGAGAAGTAGGTATAGCGGAAACCGCCCATGGCAGCAATGGTGTGCGCACCGAACTTCTTGTTCCAGTCGATGTGGGTATTGCTCAGCACGTTCTGCTCCTTGGAGAAGATAGAGGCCGTTTTAGAGTAAACGGTTCCGAGGTTCTCGATGGCGAACGATGGTAGACCGATGTTCGGACGATAGTAAGCCTGGGAGTTACGGTTCAGATAGTAGCTGAAGTGTGAGGTAATCTTCCAGTCCTTGTTAATCTCGTAGGTAGGCGTAATGGTCACGTTGAAGAAGGTGTTCTCATTGCGGTTCTTACGCTCACCACTACCGTTGGCGAGCAATGCCAGCGGGTTGGCCTGCGAGTAGTTGCCGTCCTTCAGAGTGCTGTACAGGTCGTCAGCATCTGCGAGCAATGACGTGAAGTTATTGATGTTCTTGTTATACTGATAGGGGTTGAGCAACGGGCTCTTGATGAGCGACAGGAACACGGGTGACGTGATGACGCCAGCGTTCAGGTCGGCAGGAATACCGTCGTCGAGCAGGTTCGTGTTCGAGCGTGAGAACGACATGTCGAACTTCGTGGTAAGGTTCCACAGCAGTTTGATGTCGGTATTGAAGCGCACGTTGATACGGTCGAAACTGTTCTCCTTGGTATTCTTCATCGTCTGGATGTAGGCTACCGACAGGTTGTACATACCGATGTCGTCACCACCTTGCACATTGATGCTGTAGTTGTGGGTCAGCGCCGTACGTAGCACATAGTCGCTCCATTCGGTGTCGTTATGATAGGTATTGTAATAATAACCGTTCGGGGCATCATTCAAGAAATTGAACTGCAAGGGATTGGTAGAAGAACCGATACGCTTCTGTACTTCAGGAATGGTACCCAACAGTTCGACAGCATAGTTGCGGTACTGGGCAGCATTCATCATCGTGGGATTGCTGGGCTTGAACGTCCAGCCCACACCGATGTTGGCATCAATGCGCGTAGCCATAGAGTGGCCGCGCTTGGTCTCGATGAGGATGACACCATTGGCACCACGGGCGCCATAGAGTGCTGTCGCATTCTTCAGCACGGTAACCTTGTCGATGTCCTCGGGAGAGATGGTGGTCAGCATATTGAAGATGTCGCCCAAGTGCAGTGAAGCCCTGTCACGCTGCATGTCAAGCTCGACACCGTCGAGGATGACGAGTGGCTGGGCATTGGCATTGATAGAGTTGATGCCTCGGATGAACATGGCAGCACCCTGGTCGAGATTGCCGGAGTGCATGTTCATGCGGATGTCGCCACCCAGTTTCTCAGTCATCTCCTCGTCAATGGAGATGCCCTTGCCGTGCGAAACGAACCCGTTCTTAGCGGTAATGGTGGTACCGTCCTCATACATGGGCGAGAAAGCATCGCTGAGCATGCTGATGCGCACCTCCTGGCTTTCATCGCCCGCAATGATGGCCACCTGCTGCGACATATACTTCGGAGCCTGTACATAGAGTGTGGTAGCGAAAGTTGGTACCTTGATGGTGAACTTTCCGTCGGCATCGGTCATGGCGGCATACCTGTCGTCGTTGAGGACTTTCAGGCGTACACCGGCAACAGGTGCCTTGGTGGCATCGTCGACAACGATACCCTTCACGTTGATGGTTGGATTCTTATCGACAACCTTAGTGCGCTTAGGAGCCTTGAAGGTCGTCGAAGACTCCTCTTCATCGAAAGGCTCCTGAGCGAAAGCCACTGAACTTACTAAGAAAGCCATGGCACAGAGTGAGAGTCTGAGACTCTGACGCTGGAGGAAGTTATAGATTATACTTTTCATCGTTGTCATTATTCATTAGTATTTGCCCAAGTGTCATTATATTCCTTTGGAACGAGGTAAACGCCTGCCACACGCATCTGCTGGTCGTACTTCTTACGGTTAGCAGAAGAGGTGTATGACTTCGTGTGCATCATCATCAGGCTGGGGTAGGCATCCAGTCCGTAGTAGCAAGCGGGGAAGGTGAACTCGCCGAGGTCGAAGACGTTGACGCGTCCCGGGTCGCCCAGGCAGGTCAGCGTAGCCGTGCTGTTGCCGTTGTCGGTGGTCATCTCTAAAGTCGTTTTCGAACCCTTTGGCAGTACCTCGTACTGTTGCTTGTTGTTAGCATCCGTCCAGCTGAGGTAGAAGCGCAGGTAGTAGGGTCTGATGTCAGCATTTGGTTCCTCGACTTGTGCGGGAACGGTGACGACGTAGATATGATAGGTCGTAGAACGGACGCCCTGCAGTGGGAAGTTGAATTCCGGCTTACCTGTTGTACCGTCGATGTCAGCACTGTCAACAGCAACGTATGTAAAGAAGCGCGATGTCTGTGGAACCATCAGCTTGTACAGCTCCGACGGAACCTTTGAGAAGAGGCTGTCGCGGTTGGCCAGGCTGTCCAACGCAATGTTGTGCGTTGTGAGTTTCTTGACTTTCGAGGTGGTAGGAATCTCTTTCCTGTCAACTGTAATAGAGGGCCTTCTTACTGAAATGACGGGATTATAGGTCTCCCAAGGATAGAAGGTCAGCGAGTCAATAGTGCGCGTCAGACCATTACTCATCTCGTTGAGGGCAATGGTATGGTTGCCAATCTCTTGCATATTGGTGAGGTAGCGTCCTCTGGCGGTGTATGCACTGTCAGTAGCAGCGTATGAGCCTTTGCCGAAGAGCGGATAGTTGCGCAGGTAGTTTTCAGAGAACACCAGATTGCTGACGACGTTGCGGCAGGTCAGTGAATCCTGTAACTCGCTGTCGGCCTCGGCAGGCTTGTCAGCCTTGGCTGTTGTGGCGTTCGTTGACGAGGCAACCGTCGTCTTCTTCGTCAGGTCCATGTAATCCAGCTTCGGAATGTAGTTGTAACACGGATTGACAGCCTTGTAGGCGGCATTCCATGCCTGGTCGTTGGGAATCAGCATGCAGTAGGTGCTGTCCTCATTGTCCAGCTGTGCATTCATAATCTGGCTGACGATATTGTTGCGCTTCTTCATGACAGAATCCAAATAGGTCTGTTTACCGTCACGGAGCGGACCAATGACGGAAGCATTGACATCGAGGTAATACTCGTCGTACTTCTGGATATACTTCTTGATGGAGTCGCAACCGGCAAGGTTGTCAATGTTCTCATAGAGGTTATTATGGAACTCGGACAGACCATTGATCTTATGTATCACGCCATTGGTGGAAGCCAGATTGACGGCAGCGTAGTCAAAGCCGTCAAAAGACCTCTGTGTGAAAGCATGGTGCTTGGCATTCAGCGAGATAATGGTCGTGCTGTCGAGCGCAGCAGACACCGGGTAGTTGTACTCGGTGATGTGCTGGTGCATGAACTGCTTGACGATGGTAGCGCTGTCGCTGGCCATCAGTGCATTGTATTCAGCATCGCTGATGGCATTGTCGACGGGAGCCCAGACGGTATAGAAGCGAGGACTGTTCAGCGCCTCCGAGAAATTGCACTTCTTGGCCAGACTGGCAAACTTGGTCAGTTGCTGATCGGTGGAGATGTTCTCCCACAACGTGCTGTTGGCACCGGCCTGGTCACCAGCAGACGGT
>JAFVHO010000169.1 GCA_017474485.1 Prevotella sp. | reverse complement strand
CCGTTTGCGGCATAGATCATGGCCTGTCCTATCGTTACGTTGTTGTGGCGGATGTGGTGAACATGATCGGGCACGTTAGGACAGCGGTCCAGACGGGCCAGGGCCGTGTCGCCTTTAGCCACCAGAGCCAGCGCCTTATCTGCTTTGCCCTGCTCAAGATAGAACTCTGTGGTCTCTAAAATGGCGGTGAACATGCCGTCTATCACCCAGTAATCGTCGGATTGCTTCACACCGTCCATCATCATATTGATGCTTTCCAGATAATAGCGTTCGGCCTCGTCGGGATGTCCCAGATGGTACTCGCAATCGCCCTTGAAGGTCAGCGCACGGCTTTTCACACGCAAAGCCACTTCCTCGCTGATACCAGATATTCCGCCACCCTGCTTCCTCTCATTGTCTACGTCGGCAATAATCTCGTCGGACAGACGTATCACCTTTCCGTATTCGCCATTTCTCTCCACCAATCCGCAGAGCATGAGGAGAGCCGAATAATAGGAATCGCCTTCACGCGTCAGTTCAGGGTCGTTCAACATCTGCTCACCGTAGAACACTGCCAAGCGCGACTGTCCCATTGTCCCGTAGATATTAGTCCTAAGGAGGTTGGCCATTGCTGCCGAGAAAACACCCGCCTGCTCAGCACTGTCCACCCGCAGCAATGCCTGTTCGGGGTTTTTGTACAACATGTCCTGAAGCTCGTGCTTCAACTGTGTCGCCTCCTCGCTGCGGTCGGGCTTTGTGCAGCCCACCGTCAAGGCCAGCACGGCACATAACAGATTAACAACAAGGAATTTCCTTGGCATGGTAATTCGGTTTTTGCGTATCATGGCTGCAAAATTAGCAATAAAATACGAATTAAACAATAAAACAAACCATTTTTTAATCCATATGAAATAGATTTTAATGACACTAACAGCCGTCCTTAGCTGCGCAATGACAATGACGGCAAGGTGAGAGTTATGTTGTATTTTAGTTAAATCAGTTAAAAAAATCATATTTTAGCGTACAAAAATTCGGGGTGTGCGGTATTTTTCCTACTTTTGCGGCATATTGCAAATAATTATGACGAACAAGACAGGAAAGAAAATAGTAAGATTGATACGGGCTTTCATGTTCAGTATGCTCTTTGTCTGGCCGTTAGGTATAAGTGCTCAACGACTACTGACGCTGGACAGCTGTAGGGCTATGGCACTGCGGAACAACAAGCAGATGAGTGTGTCGAAGGCCAAACAGGACGTTGCAGCCAATCTGCGCAAGTCGGCTCGTGCGAAATATCTGCCCCATGTCAATGCACTGGGTGGCTATGTATGGACCAGTAAAGAGGTGTCAATACTGAACGACGACCAGAAGGCGTCGCTTAATAACTTAGGTACCAATGCCGCTACGGGGTTACAGACTTCCATAAGTCCCTATGCCTCTATACTGCCTACTGCATTGCAGACAAAGCTGGTTGGTGACTTAGGTGCACTGGCGGGCACACTCAACCAGTTCGGCATGGGTGTTGTCGACGCTTTCCGTACCGACACACGTAACATCGTTGCTGGTGCCGTCATGTTCACCCAGCCGGTATTCATGGGCGGAGCTATCGTTGCCATGAACAAGATGGCTGATATCAACGAGGACTTGGCTGCCAACTCTCTGGAGGCCAAACGCCAAAGTACGCTGTTCAGCATCGATCAAGCCTATTGGCAGGTAGTATCGCTGCGCCATAAGGAGAAGTTGGCACAAAGTTATGTGGAGCTGGTGAAGAAACTGGACAACGATGTGCAGAAGATGATGGATGAGGGTATAGCCACAAGGAGCGACCGTCTGAACGTCAGCGTGAAGGTGAACGAGGCCGAGATGGCCCTCATGAAGGTGACCGATGGTCTGGTACTATCGAAGATGCTGCTCTGCGAACTCTGCGGACTACCCGTCAACGAACAAGTAAAACTGGCCGACGAAGAAAGTGAAGAGTTAATCGTGGACCATAAAAAGCTGGCTACTGCCGACGTCACTTTTGCCACACATAACCGTCCTGAAGTGAAAATGCTGCAGAATACCGTCGACCTAGCTCACCAGGCCACGAACCTGCTGAAGGCGGGCAATCTGCCAAAGGTACTCTTGACAGGTGGCTATGCCGTGAGCAATCCAAACACGTTCAACGGCTTCGAGAAGAAGTTTGCCGGTTTCTGGAACGTAGGCGTTATGGTTCACGTGCCCATCTGGAACTGGGGCGACGTACGCTATAAGGTACGTGCTGCCAAGGGTGCCGCTACCATTGCCAATCTGGAACTGGACGAAGCTCGTGAGATGATAGAGCTACAGGTCAACCAGAAGGCTTTCCTCGTGAACGAGTCAAATAAGAAGCTCGCCATGGCCCAGTCGAATATTGAACATGCCGAAGAGAACCTGCGCACCGCCAATCTTGGTTTCAAGGAGGGTGTTATCTCCTCGACCACCGTTATTGAAGCCCAGACAGCCTGGCTGCAAGCCATGTCACAAAAGATTGATGCTGAAATCGAGGTCAAGCTCAGTCAGGTAGAACTGCAGAAGGCACTTGGTACGCTGGAGCAGTGAAAAGTAATTAAGAATTAAGAATTAAGAGATAAGAATTAAGAACTAACTATACCAACTATGATGAAACGAATTTTATTATCAATGGCAATGATGGCCAGTATCACAGCAAGTTATGCACAGAAAGCACTCGTGCTTTATTATTCAGAAACAGGAAGCACCAAGACGGTGGCAGAGGAGTTGCAGAAGCAACTCGGTGCCGACATCGAAGTCATCGAGGCCACCAAGCCTTACTCTGGCAACTTCCAAGAAACCATGCAGCGTGGTCAGCGTGAAATGCAGAGTGGTCAGTGGCCCGAATTGAAGCCCATGAAGTCGAACCTTTCCAAGTACGACGTCATCTTCCTGGGCTATCCCATCTGGTTTGGCACGTATGCCAACCCCATCCAGACACTGGTAAGGAGCAACGACTTCGCAGGTAAGACCATCGTACCATTCTGCACCTTTGGCAGTGGTGGACTGAACACGTCAAGCGACGCCCTGAAGAAGGCTCTGCCCAAAGCTAAGATCCAGAAAGGCTATGGCGTCCGTACTGCTCGCGTGGTTTCAACCAGCAAGGAACTCGACCGATTCCTGAAAGAGAACGGCTATAAGAAGGGTAAGGTCAAGAAACTGCCCGAGTATTCTGCCCAGAAACCCGTCACAGAGGCTGAAAAAAAGATTTTCGACGATGCTTGCTCTAGTTACCAATTCCCACTCGGCACTCCATCGACAGTGGGCAAGCGCACCACTGACGACAGCACCGATTATAAGTATATGGTCAAGAGCCGCGGCTTCGATGGCGCAGAGTCTACCTCAACCATCTATGTCACCGTCAGCAAGCAGTCTGATGCCAAACCAGAGTTCACCGAAGTCGTCCGATAAAGCATCATCTTTTACATGTTGTATTCAACTTAATAAAGGTATTCAAAATCATAGTCTATTCCCGATTCATGATACATGGTCTCACTCTCTGCCAACGTGTGAGTTTGGAATGAGGTGACGAGGTCTCCTGTGGTCTTGCATTCGTAATCTTGCAGAGTAATTTCAGAAGATGTAATTCTCGAGGGAACGTTCTTGCTCAAAGCCCATAAGTCGTCATAACTACTTATCCCCAGACTTCTCGTCCGGAAGTGAAGCAAGTTTCTAAAGGGATTCAGATTGGCTGAGTACTCCACAGTATAGTTGTCTGACTTGACATAACCTTCTTTATCAGTTCTGACTTCTGACATAGCAACTACGTTATCGCCATCCCAGGTAAATACGTGTTCCTCAGTGCAGGTAAAGGGGCCACCGTACTCGTTATAAAAACGACCCTCTTCAATCGACTTACTCAGTTTGTCGCCCTCATAAAAGTATGATGTAACATACCTATTATAGATTTCCCCATCCCAACGAATGGCATAATACATTTTGGACAGGCGCCCCTTACTATCGTATTCAAAAACGTAGTCATAATTACCGGCCCGACTGGAATCATGTACCAGACGGCCCTGTTCGTCATATTCCATATCATACGTGGTATCGTATTTGGGGTCTCCACTATAAAAATTAATGCTGTCGAGGCGATTACCCGTCCAAAAGAACTCGTACCTCAAAGCTCTCTCGTCCTCACTTTCCAAGATTGTTACCCACGTACCTATCATATTTCTCTTCATAATAAGATGTCCAGACCTGCAAATTTTGCTGATTCTGGGCACTGTTTTCTCTGACGGATCAGGGTTTACTGGGTTATCACTGTTGTTGTCGCAAGATGTAAACACACTTGTGCCGCAAATCATCAGGGCTGCGGCTATCACCCATTGCATCATCTTTTTCATAACTTATTACTTAATGACTTTCTTTCCTTGATAGATATAAATACCCTTTTGTGAAGGCTTGCCACTCAGACGACGACCGTCCAGCGTATACCATTCTGTGGCGGCAGCATATTTTTCACTCTTCACTCTTAACAGGAATGCTACACCGGCATCCATGTGGTCACTGGTGCTGAAGGTGTCGTTAATGCGGAACATGTTGCCTTCACCCTGTGGGTGGGCATCGCGGAAGGACAGGTAGTTGCCGTAGGGTACGATGACGTCGGCCTTCGAATGGAAGAACTGGATGCGGTGCTTCAGCTCCCAGCCCGTGATGACCGAGTTGTCGGCCAAGGCACGGTGCAGGGCCTGCCCGACATTGGTTGCCACCTCGGGCACTGCATTGAGGTTGCCGGCATCCGACAGGTACGCATAGACAGCAGGGCTGAACATCTTCTCCATCTTGCCCCACACCTTGCCCACCTTCGGACTATCAAACATCTCGGCCATCTGCTCTGGTGTGTATTGGCGGCCTAACGTATCGACACCTGCCTGCAACTGATCGTACCACTTCATGCTAATATTATCGAGGTTGTATGTCTTGCTGTCTATCCAATCGAGCACGCCCGTGTCCAGCAGTTGTTGCGACAATACATCCCCTATCTTACAGGCTGCCATGTCAGGATGCGTCTCGACCATACCCTTCAGTATCAGGGGCACCACGGCGGGCAGTGTGGCCAAACCTTTACGGTGCGATGTCTCCACACCGTAGCTTGTGCCATCGTCTTCGAGATAATAGCGCATGGTGGACACCAGGTCGTAGGGGCCATCACCACATATCGAGCCTTGGAAGTGCAACTCGTCGGCCAGTCCCTGCTCCTCTATCTCGCGATGGGTAGCCAGACTGACGGCACCGCCCTGCGAGTAGCCCATGCAGAACGAACGCCAGTCGCTCTTCATTGGCAGTAGTGTCTCGCTCTCCTTGGCCATATTCTGGTAGAGTGCCAAGCCGTATTTCACGCCGTCAATCATCTGCCGTGCCGTCACTCGCTGCGAGAGGTAGGGATGTGGCACGTCTTTCGTCACTCCATAGCCCTCATAGTCTGGGGCGATGATAATGCAACGGCCCACGTAGTCGGCCTGTTCACCACCAAAGGGGTAATTGTACTGACGGCCAGACAGGAAGAGCAGCAAGTTCTGCTCCTTCGAATTCCCCGAGGTTGTTGTGAGGCATTCTTCGTCAGCTGTAATGGTGATATGACTAAAGATGTGCAGGCTCTCGATGCTGTCAGTCTCCTGACGGTCGGCTGGCGTCCATGCGAAGAGTGCCGACGACAATACTATCGACTGACCCGTAGCACTGACCGACGGGTAGTTGAACGAACAGACCGTACACTCGCCCATCTTCCTGATCTCCGTCAGCGTCTGTGACGGTTCTACAGTCTGCGCCCAGGCCCCTTGCGCCATCAGCAGCAGGGCAGCCATGACCCATTTTACCATCCCCTTCATACGATTATCTGTTTTGCTATTGGTTATTCACTAATTTTGATGACCAGCGACATGTCGCAGTTCTTCAGTATCTCGACCATACGGTCCTCGTCGAAAGAAATGCAGCCGCCGGTGTAGGGCTTCGAGCCTTTCACATGAATAAAGATAGCACTGCCATTGGGATAGATGCACTCCTTATTGAAGTCGGTAGCGATGCCGTAGTTATACTGCGGTTGGTAGGAGAACATCTCCTCGCCCTTGCACGGGTGGTGTACCACGGCGGTGTCGATAATCTGGTTGTAGTACTCGCAGTCCTCATCACAAGCGTAGATAGAGGGTGTCACGTCGATATAAGGCATCGTCGTGCCGGGATTGGGCTTGACGCCGAAAGCTGTTAGCGGATGCAACGTGCCAGTGGGGGTCTTGGCATCACCCTCGCCGGTCTTGCCAAGGCCGTTCTTACCAACAAACACGTCGGTGACGAACAGCACCTTACCGTCAACTGTCAGGCGGGCCTTAGCTGCACTGCCCTGCATGTCATACACTTCCAGCAGTTGTCCCTTTTCTATGACAGGATCGTCATGATTCGAACATGCTGTAAACACACTTGTGCCGCAAATAAGGGTAGCGGCCATCACCCATTGCATCATTTTCTTCTATTGTATAATCTGTTTTATGTTAGAAGCTGCGCAGCCATGCTTTCAATTCAAGCATCATCTCGAAATGGTAGGTAAACGACTGACGGATGCCGAAGCCGTGGCCGCCTGAGGGGTAGATATACATGGCAGCAGGTACCTTGTTGGCATACAGCTCCTCGTAGTAGTTCAGGCTGTTGATGGGAGGTACGGCACGGTCGTCGTGAGCCAAAGCCAAGAAGGCACGTGGCGTATGCTTGGTAATGTGCTGCTCGTTGCAGTACTCGTTTACCAATTTGCGTTTGGGGTTCTTGCCCAGCAGATTGTCACGCGAGCCCTGATGGGTGGTGCCCTGTTCCATGGAGATGACGGGATAGAACAGTATCTGGAAGTTGGGCGCAGCATCGCCTGTGGCATGAGTGGCAACGGTAGAGGCCAGATGACCACCAGCTGAGAAGCCCATGATTCCTACGTCCTTGGTATTGATATGCCACTCCTCGGCATGCTGGCGGACCAATCGGATAGCCTCTTCGGCATCTTCAGCAGGTACCTTGTAGTTGCCGTGGGGCATACGGTATTTCAGCACTATCAGGGCGATACCCTGACCATTGAAGAAGGGGGCCCAGTCGAATCCTTCATGCTGCATGGCCAGATGGGAATAGCCACCACCAGGACAGCACACGATAGCGCGGCCTGTGGCATGTTTCTCGTTAGGCAGGTAAACGGTGACCTTCGCCATATCGTTAGGGTCGCCATTACTCGTCTTTGGTCCTTCGGGCCATAGATTCATCTCAATGGGTTTCTGTGCCATGGCCATTGCGGCTATGAGCATCATGAGGCATGTCAGTACGTTTCTTTTCATCGCTATTTCTCTATTTCTCTTTTTCACTATACACTTTTCACTTTCCACTCTTCTACCACCATTGCATCAAAGTACGCAAATAACTCGTCAGTTCGCTGGCCATGAGCTGGTGTTGCCAAATGGATGGATGATAGTCGGCACCAAAACGGAGGGAACCATTTGAAGGGCTGAAATCAAAACGGAACACTTGTTGGTCACCAGCCTTATGGGCTTCCTCCACCAGTTCGTTGAGTGTCTTCTTGGCAACGTCCAACTCCTTGCCGCCCATCATAGGACCAGTCAGGAAAACGAGCTTTGCCTGTGGATTATGGCCGCGTACCTGCTTATAGAACTGCTGATAGGCCTGCTTGAAGCGTTTCACGTCGTAATTGTTGGTCGACAGGTCGTTAGTGCCTAAGTTGATGCATACCACCTGAGGCTGGTAGCGGTTGAAGTCCCAGCGTTCAGAACGGTCGTAGAGATTGGTGTATTCATATTCGGTGGTCATCACATTATCTGGCGTACCCGTCTTAGGACCTCCATAGCAGCGATAGACGCCGATACCCGAACGGGCCACCACGTAGGCCTGCGCACACAGATTTCGGGCTGTGATTTGCGCGTAGGAGAAATAGTGATTCTCCGTTTCATATTCGAAATGGTCGGAGGCCAATGTCGATTCATTACCGTATGCGCAAGTGATGGAATTCCCGATGAATTCGATGGCTTTTGAGGGTAAGGCGGGAGGTGGTAACAAGGTTGCACCACTGTCAAGGACAAAGCCCCAGAAGCTGGGTTTTAGCTCGTAGCCCTCGATGATATACATCAGTCGGACGGTATGCTGACCTTTTGGCAAAGCTGTGGCCAACGTCACCACAGAGTCGCGGGCACCCATAAAGGCAACCTTGAACGGTTCGGCCTGATCAATCTGAGCCATAAAGTAGCCACTCTGGGGTTTGGCTATCATCTTCAACGAGGTTCCAGTGAAACAGGCATTGATCTGAATACCAGGAAAAGTAAAACGTGGACGCTCTGGCTGGTCGAAGCAGATACGCCCGATGTATTGGATGTTTTTGTCAGTCGGACGAATAATGGTGCCCTGAATCGGCAATGTAGTAGAAGCCATGACACCTATAGCTGTCAAAGCCATGAAAAAGGCCAAGAAGGTACGTTTCATCATAAGTTTTTATCGTTTTGCTTGCAAATTTACAAAAAATATGCTTAACTTTGCAAACAAAAGCAAGAAAAATCATGATGGACGAAGATTTTGACATCAGAAATGAGCAGTTGAGCAGTAGCGAGAAGGAATTCGAGAATGCCCTGCGCCCGCTGGCCTTCAACGACTTTAGCGGTCAGAAACAGGTGGTGGAGAATCTGGAGGTGTTTGTTGAGGCTGCCAAGTATCGTGGTGAACCGCTTGACCACGTACTACTGCATGGTCCCCCAGGACTGGGAAAGACCACGCTGTCGAACATTATTGCCAATGAACTGGGCGTAGGATTCAAGATTACCAGTGGTCCTGTGCTTGACAAACCTGGTGACTTAGCTGGTATCCTGACATCATTGGAGAAGAACGATGTGTTATTTATCGACGAGATTCACCGCTTGTCGCCTGTAGTCGAAGAATATCTCTATTCGGCTATGGAGGACTATCGCATTGATATCATGATAGACAAGGGTCCCTCCGCTCGTTCTATACAGATTGACCTGACTCCGTTTACACTGGTGGGTGCCACGACACGTAGTGGTTTGCTGACAGCGCCCTTGCGTGCCCGTTTCGGCATCAATATGCACCTGCAGTACTACGACCCAGAGACGTTGCAGAAGATTATCGAGCGCTCGGCCTCCATCTTGCGCGTACCTATTACTACAGATGCTTCATTAGAGATTGCACGTCGCAGTCGTGGTACACCCCGTATTGCCAATGCCCTTTTGCGTCGTGTGCGCGACTTTGCGCAGGTGAAGGGAACGGGACGCATCGACTCCGACATCACCAAGATTGCGTTGAAAGCGCTGAATATTGACCAGTATGGACTGGACGAGATAGACAACCGCATCCTGCTGACCATCATCGACAAGTTCCGTGGCGGACCTGTGGGCATCACCACTATTGCCACCGCTGTGGGTGAGGATGCCGGAACGGTGGAGGAGGTGTATGAGCCTTTCCTCATCATGGAGGGCTTCATCAAGCGTACGCCTCGTGGACGTATGGCTACGGAGTTGGCCTATAAGCACTTCGGGCGCAACCCTTATAGTGGAAATATTATGGAACCGAGCCTTTTTGAGTGAACAGTGAAAAGTGAAGAGTGAAAAATTTGCTACCGCTATGATAAGAACTGGTGTATTTGTGGGATCGTTCAATCCGTTTACTGTAGGTCACGATTCGGTCGTGACTAGAGTCCTGCCGCTGTTCGACCGTCTGGTAATTGGCGTGGTGGGTGATCAGGTGCATAAACCCGATATGCTTTCGGCTGAAGAACGTATCAAGGCTATTGCCGACCTGTATCAGGACATACCTGCCATTGAAGTAAAGGCCTATTATGGCTTGGCTGTTGACTTCGCCCGTGCAGAAAACGCCCATTTCATCGTGAAAGGGGTACGCTCCGTCAAGGATTTTGAATATGAACGAGAACAGGCAGACATCAATCGCAGCCTGAGTGGTATTGAAACCATTTTGCTCTATGCTGAACCGCAATTATCGTCCATTTCATCGACAATGGTTCGTGAGTTGCAGCACTTCGGCGTTGACGTCACACCATATCTTCCGAAAAGATAATTCAGCAGCGGACTACAGGACTAAAAGACTTAGCTGCGCAAGATAAAAAGTCCTAAAGTCCTGTAGTCCGTTGCAAAATAAAAACATTACAAGAATGATTACATACAGCACTGAAAACGTCAAATTCCCTCACATCAAACGTCGCGAAACGACGGCTTGGATTAAAAGGGTGGCCGCCACATACGGTAAGAAAGTGGGCGAAGTGGGTTACTTGTTCTGCGACGACGAACATATCCTCGAAGTGAACAATGAATACCTCGGGCACGACTACTATACGGATATCATCACCTTCGACTATTGTGAGGACGACGTGTTGAATGGTGACCTAGTGATATCGTTAGATACGGTACGCTCGAATGCCGAACTATTTGGCAAGGCCTACGATGAAGAACTGCATCGCGTCATCATTCATGGCATTCTGCACCTTTGTGGGTTGAACGACAAGGGCCCCGGCGAACGCGAGCTGATGGAAGCTGCGGAGGACAGGGCCCTGAAATTGCGGTAAAACCGATGATTTCGACTATTTTCTGCTGCTGAGGAACGACGTATAGTTGTCGCAGCGCGAAACATAGCTACTGGTACGCTGGGCGTTTTCTTGCTCGAAGCGTGCCAGTTCTATTAATGCCTGATACTGTGACGACTCTGGGTGAATCTTCATCACGTCATCCAGTTTTGAGCTATCCCACTCAAATGTGAACCACGGATTCTTGTGCAGATAGTAGTACGACATGGCAAACAAGGCTTTCTCCTTCAGTTTGAAGTCGGAAGTGGCGCTGGCTTGTTTCAGATACCCCAAAGCTTTGGCTGCCAAGTCAGTCTCGTTGACACGTAACTCGTCATTAATGCTCTTGCCGTCACGCATCAGGTACCAGCAGTCACCCGTGAAGTGAGCCTGTGCATAGCGTACGGCAAGGTCGTAGCAACGCTGTTGTAGCGTCTGTCCGCTCAGCACGTTCAGTTCGCCCTCCATCTGCTGTATCTCACGACAGAACGTCACCTTCGGATGCTGGTTCAGTCGCCACTGAATATCACTTTCTTCCCATTCCGTCTTCAACCATTGACGCGTTATCCAGGGCTCTACCGTGTATCTGCGATTAGCGGCATAACGGGCATAGGCCTTCGCATTATAGAACTGCAGGGGCACCTTGCTGAGCCATTGTATCGCCTTGCTCCACTGGCACATACGCATATACTTCGTACCTATCAGGTCGTTCATATCATCCATCTTCAAATTCTGAAGGGGCTTCAGTACCTCTTCCAAAGGTGTGGTAGCAGGCTTCTGACAGTAATAGAAATACTTTTGCAGCGTCTCGACCTTCATGGTGTCGATGACATACTCATAGCGATAGGAATTGAAAGCCCTATAGATGGCCACCGAGGTCAGCGGCTGTCCGGCATCCTCATATTTCTGACCTAACACCTGATGTACGAGGCGTTTGAGGGCAGCATCGTAATAATTGCCCATTTCATCGGCAGCAGAGGTGTGGCTCTTCAACCATTTCAGCTCTCCAGCCAGCCAGCTGTCGAACTGTGCATTGACGGACTGCTGGCCAGAATTGATATACAACTGGATGATGCGGGCCACATCCTTCATGCGCTCCGTACCATCCAACGTCGTGGCGGTATAGATAGTCTGCTGAGCCTGCTGCTTGTTACCATACATGAATTCCAGCCAGGCCTGAGCAGTCTTCCACAGGGCTGGCACACGTGTCTTACCCTCGTTCACCACCTGTCCGGCAAACTTCATCATCTGCTCGGCTTCGCTGCGTACTATCTTACGGACAAAGAGCTTACCCTCTGAACCATAACCCTTTTCGGCATCTATGGCCTCCTGGGCATTGTTCACGAAGTCCTGCAATAGGAAAGGCAGCACAGCCGAGTTGGCGTCGCGCAGGTATTCCTGACGAATGGCTTCGAACGAGCGGTTCTTATAGTATTGCGTCATCAGACTGTTCCAGTCGCCTTGTACGGCATATATCCGGCCTGCCTCGTCGGCACGTCCCATCTTCAACAGGGCACCAGCGTAGATGTTCTGCATCATGTCCTTATAGACCGTCTCGATGAACTGGCTGGCAGTCTGTTCCCAGAAGATGATATTTTCGTGATTGTTGCCCAACAGCATGTTGGCACGCATATAGAGCAGGGCATGCTGACTGCGCAACTTGCTGCGTATCTTGCCAGAAGCGTATCCCTGAACTTGCAACAGTGTCTTCTTACGCTTGTCCAACTGCTCCTTGGTGGGATAGTCCCACCGTTCTGATGCCACATCGTCGGCACAGTCCAAGTATAGTTTCAGGTTCTGGACGTAGCTGACCATCAGCTGGTCGCCCTTGGCCTGGGCAGCCTTGATGACATCGTCGGCATTGAACCAGAAATAATCTTTTGTATCGCCTAAATACACTTGCCAGTTCTTGTCGGTCAGCGCATTCACGCGCTGTCTGAACTCCTGTTTGTCGCACACACAAAACAGGTAGTAGTTGTCAGTACCACCGCCAGCACAGGCGAAAGAAGGCAGAACCATGGCTGCCAACAGACTAATGATGATAAATCGCTTCATACGTTTCGGGTTTATAATGGTTTATGTTATCTTTATCCAAATGATAGGTCAGAATGGTGTTTCGCAGCTCCGAACGCTTCTTTTCCATAGCCGCTTTCACTTTCAGAATCTCGTCGGCTTCGACGGTATGCTCCAGATGTACCCCCTCAAAATTACGAATCCAACGGAAGGTTGGGTAGGCTGCAGCCAATGGCAACTCATAGTCAGCGAGATAGCGCAGATAAGGCTCTACGTCACGCATGTCGAGAATGGGGTTGCGTTCGTTGAACTTGTTGGGATCGCCCGTATTGTAGATCATCAGCACGCCATAGTCTACGGGTGGTATAGGCATCGACAACTGATGCAGACGGATGGTGGTAGAGAGTTGCATGCCATGCTTTTGGGCCTCGTCCCTTACCTGTTGCAGAAAGTCGTAATAGTTCTTCCGGTTGCGTGCCGTGTAGTCGCAGTCTATCTGCAGTTCATCGACGCCCTTGATGTCGTTGGTCTCGTTCATCTGCACAATACGGTCTACCAGTTTCTTGGCCAGACCCTTATGTGGCTGGTGCATACAGTTCTCGGTAATAAAAATGGTGGGAATGAGCTTGATGCCCTCTTGTTGCCCCTGCACAAAACGGATGGTGGCATTGGGCATGGGCTCGCCGTCGCTGTTCATCACCACGTCGAAGTAACGGCAATACACCTTATTAATATGATATTGTTGCAGGAAGGCACGTTCCACAGAGTCTGTCCGCCACTCCGTTCGCCAGTAGTAGACAGCGTTCTCCTGGGGCATCTCCGACTGCTTGCAGCCTGTCGTCAGCAGCACTGCCAGCAGCATCACTGTTCCTGTCACCCAATCTCTCATTTTCTCATTATCTCAATTTCTCAATATCTCAATCCCTCAATCCCTCTTCATCCACATGTTTAACTGATAGATTGCCGGCACCAGAATCAGCAGCGAGAAGCCTACAGCCATCAACACATGCTGCTGAGAGCCTTTGAAGACGTCGATAAGCTTCATGTCGGGGTCAGGATATATATTATAAATAATGTATGCCATGCTGTTGTTGGCCCAATGATAAGCCACACCTGGCAGGATGGAGCCTGTACGCCAGTACATCCAACCCAGCAGCAGTCCAATGATAAAGGCATGCGGCATCTGTGCCGGATTGAAGTGAATCAAGGCGAAGAACAATGCCGAGATGACGATGGCGCCCCATGGTGACAACTTTGGCGATTTCAGCAGTTCCTTCAAGATGGCTCCACGCAGCACAATTTCCTCAGACAGTGGTGCCAGCAGACCGATAGCCAAATACCCCCAACGGTTACTCAGAATCATGTCGAACTCGTTTTCCATCAAGTTGGGCAATTCGGGCATCTGTTCCTGAAGCCATGCCGACGGGATAAGGGCTCCCAAGGCGGCTATCACACTCCATGTCAGCACCATCCAGGGACGTGTACGTATCCAGTTTGGCGATACTTCAGCCCAACGGGCCACCAAGAAAAGGACGATGGTCACCACACCAGCAGCAACCGTCGACGTAATAATCTGGGCTGTCGTGGTATCCTCCGATTTAGTGATGAGCTGCCACACCATTGAAACGATAAATCCTACTATCAGCTGGATGGCAAGAAATTCTATCAGATAAATAATGGCTTTTTTCATTCTCAATATCTCATTCTCTCATTTTCTCAATCTCTCAATGCCTCAATCTTCTACCGTCAGTATTTGCTCAGCCAACACGGCATCTTGTTGCAGTTGGTTGATCAATGCCTCAACATTGTCGAAGCGTTGCTCCTCGCGTAGCCGTTCAACAAACGATACCAGCAACTGCTGACCGTACAGGTCTTCGTTGAGTCGGAATATGTGTACCTCCAGCGTTCTTTTATGTCCGTCGAAGGTAGGACGCATGCCAATGTTCATCATGCCGTGCTTCCACTCCACGCTATTCTCCATCCTCACCTTGACAGCGTATGCACCAGTAGCGGGAATCAGCTGTTTCTCGTCCACAGGCACCAGATTGGCTGTGGGGAATCCTAATTTCGTACCCACATGTTCGCCATGTTCCACACGTCCTAAAATAGTGTATGGATAGCCCAGACCCTCTGAGGCTTTGCCTACATGACCTTCAGCCAGCAAGCGACGTATATACGAGGACGACACGGTCGGTCCTTCACCCATGCCCATACCATTAGAAGGCGCCGGGGGTAGACATCTAACCTCGATGCCCAATTCCTGGCCATAGCGCACATAGTCGTCGAAACCTTCTTCGCGGTTATGTCCGAAGCGATTGTCGTAGCCCGTCAGCAGGATCTTAACGTCCAACTGGTCTTTCAGCACCTGCTGCATGAATTCACGGGCCGTCATCTGACGTAGCTCGTCCGTAAACTGCAACACCTCGATGCGGTCGATACCCGTCTTCGAGAGCAATAGCCGTTTGGCAATAAGCGATGTCAGCACCTGGTCGCGAGGCATCGTTTGGTCGAAGGTAATAGCCATTGACTGCAAGCCCTGTTCACGAGCCGTCTCCACCACATGGTGCAGCACAAACTGGTGACCCAGATGTACGCCGTCAAACATGCCTATCGTTGCAACATATCCCATGATAACGTTCGTTTTGCCTGCAAAGTTACGAATAAAATGTTAAAAACGACTAATTTTTTAATGTTTAATGTTTAATGTTTTTAGTAACTTTGCACCCGCTTAATAAAATAGCACCGGACTTGTAGCTCAGTTGGTTAGAGCAACAGACTCATAATCTGGAGGTCCCAGGTTCAAGCCCTGGCTGGTCCACACTGAAAATCAGCAACTTACGAGAAATCGAAGGTTGCTGATTTCTCTTTTTGCGAACAATTTGCGAACAAAATGATATTTCATGGAACATTGTGCATACCTTCCGAAGGCTCTGGTATCTGCATTTTGTTCGCAAAATCCTCAATTTTTGTTCGCAAAGCGTAAAAAACTCCTTATTTGTATCTTATTTCTCTAATATTTTCGTACCTTTGTCGCTGGATTTCGCATTCGTGCGATACCCAAAGACATTGTGGACAAGAGAAATGGCGTTCGCTATCTCATTCAATGACCTCGAAATGTAGGAAGTTTCAAGGAATAATTGTCAGAGAATGGATAAGGTGAGCGTTCACGTTATAGCGTGG
>JAFVHO010000025.1 GCA_017474485.1 Prevotella sp. | reverse complement strand
TTCTTGCGGAACAGCAGTTCCACTATCTCATTGAACTTCTCTTCTGCAATGAATGGTTTGTCTGGGTCATCGGCAAAGTCGTAGGGAGGTGTGGAATCCAAAGCCTCTTCACTCAGATTGGCGCAATATGTCAGGAAGTCGCGATACTTGTTGACGTAGCTGCGAGTGTTCTTCAGTTCCTTAACCTCACCTTCATCGCCTCCAGTATTGATGAGCGAAGTCAGAGCATCACTAACATTGGATATGCGTCCTGCATCTGTTATCTCGTATATATTATCAACATCAAACAGTTTCTTGCAGATGCTACGGACAACACTAATGCTATCTATCTTCACATATCTACTATTAGCAGCATCCTTTATCTGCTTGGATGTAGCATTCTTGTCACCCATGTAGTGAACAAACGATTGCTTCACATTTTCAGATGACTTGCCATCCAATTTATATACACTTTGTTTTGCCATATTAGCTATCGATCTAATGTTTATTAAATGCTGTTCGAATTGATCTAATGTTAACTAAAATATTTCTCCTATTCAGATAGATCTCTTACCTTTGCCGAAAAAAGTTATGGAAAATAAATGGGTTACGACAGAGCAGATGCTCGAAAATTTAAAGAATGATGCCAATCATGAGCATGAGTATAATTTGTGGCTCTGCAATGGCTTTTTGACATCAACACATTGGGTTGTTTATGACTCAAAGAGAAAGATGATAGGCCATACGAGAGAAAACAGTTATGACTGGTACACGGAAACTGAATTTCTTGAAGACTTTGCAGGTTGTCATTGGTTGAGGTATGCATAAATTTCATCGTAACTTTACACTCATAGACATAGGGTGAATCTTTCTTCTTCGGCTCAATCATGCCGGTAGTTTTCAACTCCGTCAATACGCCATCCACAAGGATGTCAGGCTCCTGCTTGCTGTCCTTCTTGCAACCAAGAACTGACTCCTCAATGATGTCGCCAGCAATACCTTTTACCTTGTCGCGACCTTCGTGGTGTGCAAACAATTGTGCGGCATCTGGTTGCAACAACGTTTTTCCAATAGTGGCAGTAAGCAGGCTTTCAACCTGCTCCCTTGTGAATATTCTACTTGGGTCTATCACTGTACTCATAACTACATAATTTGCGGCAAAGTTACAAAAACTTTGGGAGATAATTGTGATTTAATTTGGATTTTACACATATTTTAATAGATTTAGTTTGGCAGGTAGAGATAATAGTGTTACCTTTGCAGCGATGAATCCCACTAACCTCTGGCTGGATGGTCAAGTTAGTGGGTCTTGTTTTTTCCCAGTACAGACACACAATGTGTTGCAGTTGTTGCAGTGTTGCAGTTCCAAAATAGGTTATACGAAAGTAAAAAAATACTTCTATATTTATGTATAAATATAGAAGTATTTTTAGGGTATGGGAATACCCTTAAGAGAACTGCAACACTGCAACACTGCAACGACAACCTTTTCAGACACGAAAATAAATCGCAGAAAAATGAAAAATTTCTTGTGAAGTATTCGTGAACCGCAATCAAAAGTTCTTACCTTTGCAGTGTCAAATTGAAATAGCGGACAGTCGGTCTTTAAAGGTAAAAATTGCGAGGGTTAAATCTAGAAATTGCGCGCATTAATATTAGCAAGATTTTCCTTTAATGGGCCCCATTAAAGCTAATTGACAATTGACAATTGAGAATTGACAATTTATTTACAAACAAACTATTTAAAAACTAATTGAATTATGGCTATTAAAGTAATTGCACAGCGACGTGAAGTAAAGCTTGGTAAGAATCCTGGTAAGAAGTTCGTGATGCGTCCGGACCTGTACATCCCCATCCAGGAGAAGAAGGTGTTCGCAGAGGCCTCTACCCACAGCGGAATCTCTGCAGGTGTAATCAAGGCGGCTTGGGATGCCGCAGGCGAGGTCATCCGCACGTGGGCCACTGAGGGTCACAGCGTACCCCTGCCCGGCCTGGGAACGATGCGCTTCGGACTGCGCTCGAAGTCGGTAGCTGACGTGAACGACGTGAAGACGAGCGGACTTAGAAAGTCCATTTGGCTGCTAACGTTGGGATGGCATAGAACTTGTGGTTGTTGCCCTCGCTGTCGAAAACGAAGTTGTTGCTGATTTCAACCTCAGTACCTATGCTGACGTTCACATCGTCCATGCCCTTCAGTTTATTGAGATTGAACCAGAACTGTGGTTCGCTCAGCACAATGAGTTTGCCGCAGACGTCCTTGTCGTACCAGACATCCAAGAAGCCGGAGAAGGTGCAGAGTCCGTTAGCAAACGTGTCGCCCCATACGCCAGTCAGCTGGAAACCATTGAAGGCACCGCGGTTGGCACCCTTGAAATAGTATTTGTAGAGGGTCTGCAGGGAGAACGTCTTCGAGAAATCGCTGCTAGCCCAGTTCCAGGCAAAACCACCCAAGAAGGCATGCTGGAAGCGGTTGCCAATACCCGTATGTTCGATGGTTGTGGCACCACCGTTATATTCGACATGGAGGGCAAAAGGCGTCTGCTTGCCCAACTTGAACTCGCGAGAAATCTCCCAGTAGACGCCAGCAGTACCGTCAGTGAAATAGTCAATATCAGTAAACATAAACGTGCTGCCCCACTTGTCGGGTTTGAACATCTCGACGGTGGTGGTGACATTGGGACGTCCTGACAGACCATCGTACAGTGCATGCCCCAGATCGTAGTGCAACTGGATGTTTTGAGCCTGTGTGCCCAGGGCTACAACAGCCATCAGGGCAGAAACAACAATCTTTTTCATCATTTTTTACTATTCATTTTTATTCAATAACTCTATCATGATACGTGCAGCCTCGTCGGGTGCGTGGCTGTCGCCTAAAATACGGTGTACCTCGTCGTAGTCGCTAAGCATTTGTTCGCGTTTGGCACCACCCGGCAGGACAGCCTCCAGTTCACGACGGATATTAGCCACGCTGAACGTTTCGGCAACGAGTTCGCGAACGACCTCACGGTTAGCAATAAGATTGACCAACGAGACATATTTGACCTTAATAAAATGGCGTTTGAGGAAGCCTATCAGACGAGGCAGCGGCGTTTCGTAGCACACCACCTGAGGCACCCGGAACATGCAAGTCTCAAGTGTGGCAGTACCACTGGTAACAAGGGCGGCAGTGGCTTTGGCCAGCAGGGGATACGTCTCGTTTAGAACGAGGCGCACATGGCTGCCAGCAATAAATTGCTGATAATAGCCAGGTTCAATGCTGGGGGCACCAGCCAACACAATATCGTACTGTGAGGCCAAATGCTTGGTAGCCTCCATCATAGCAGGCAGGTTATCCTTAATCTCCTGCGTGCGGCTTCCCGCCAACAGCGCAATAATGGGCTTTTGGCTATTAGCTGTTGGCTTTTGGCTTTCCAGAAACTCCCTTACCTCCTGTGCCGTTGGATTGCCCACGTAATGGATGGGATAGCGGTGCTTTTGTTCAAAAAATTCAATCTCAAAAGGCAGGATGGAGAAGAGTTCGTCGACATCACGCTTGATATTCTTGATGCGGTACTCCTTCCAAGCCCAGATCTTTGGCGATATGTAATAGTAGACCTTTGGCTTTTGGCTGTTAGCCGTTAGCCTTTGGCTATGAACATATTTGGCTATATCGAGATTGAAGCCTGGGTAGTCGACAAGGATGACGACATCGGGTTGCCATTGGGCAATATCCTGCTTGCACATCTTCATATTCTTGAGAATGGTGCGCAGATGAAGCAAGACGGGGATAAAACCCATGTAGGCCAACTCGCGATAGTGACGGACACGCGTACCTCCGACAGCTGTCATCAGGTCGCCTCCGAAGAAGCGGAACCGAGCCTCAGCGTCGCGTTGCTTCAAAGCCTGCATCAGGTGTGAGGCATGTAGGTCGCCACTGGCCTCGCCAGCTATCAGGTAATACTTCATGGAAATTAAAGATTAAATTCGCTTCGCTCAGAAACATTAAACATTAAACATTAAAACTTCGCTAACTCCTTTAGGTTCTCCATTGCCTCGTAGGCTGTCACATCGATACGGGTGGGGGTGATGGCTACATAGCCATTGTCCAGTGCCCAGCGGTCAGTATCCTCAGCCTCTGGTTCATCATTCTGATATTGTCCCACCATCCACCAGTAGTCGTAACCACGCGGATGATGACAGCGCGTCGTCTCGTTTAACCAAGTGCCTAGCGACATACGGCAGACTTTGACGCCTTTATAGGCTATTGGCTTTTGGCTATTAGCTATTGGCTCTAACAGGGGGAAGTTGACGTTCAGACAGACGCCTTTGGGTAGCCCGCTCTCCAAGACATGCTTCGTAATACGCTGGACATAAAGCTTCAGAGGCTCAAAGTCGGCATCCGCACGATAGTCGCACAACGAATAGGCCACCGAAGGAATATACTTCATACAACCTTCGAGCGTGACACCCATCGTACCGCTGTAATGCGTATTCACCGAGGCGTTGTCGCCATGATTGATGCCACCAATCACCATATCAGGCTTGCGTGGACAGAGATTGGCCAGCGCCATTTTGACGCAATCGACAGGGGTACCGTTGCACGACCACACCTCTACCCCATCATCCTTGCGACACTGGGTCAGCGTCAGCGGTGTGGTGGCTGAGAAAGCGCAGGCCTGTCCACTACGCGGTCCGTCAGGCGCACAGACGAGAACGTCAGCTAATGGCCGTACCATTTCTATCAAGTCGTTGATGCCTTTGGCTTGGTAGCCGTCATCGTTGGATATCAATATCAGCGGTCTTTTCATGCTGCAAAGGTACAAATTAAAGATTAAAATCTCCCAAATTTAACATTTTTAGGCAGAAAAATCATTAAAACTTTCCTTTTTCCTCATTTATCTTTAATCTTTTTCGTACCTTTGCACCCTATTATATAGCGCTACGCTAGTGAAAAGTGAAAAGTTAATGGTAAAAAGTAAAAATTAAGATATGGGAAAGATTATTGCATTGGCCAATCAGAAAGGTGGCGTAGGAAAGACGACGACTACTATCAATTTGGCCGCATCGCTGGCAACGTTGGAAAAGAGCGTTTTAGTTGTTGATGCCGACCCGCAGGCTAACGCCTCAAGCGGACTGGGTGTGAACCTTCAGGAAGTGGACTGCTCGCTGTACGAGTGTCTGATAGACAACGCTGACGTGCGCGATGCCATTTATACAACAGATATTGACGGGCTGGATATCATCCCCAGCCACATTGACTTAGTTGGTGCAGAGATAGAGATGTTGAACATGGAGAATCGCGAACGCATGATATCCAAAATACTGGAACCCCTTCGTGGAGAGTACGACTATATCCTCATTGACTGTTCACCCTCACTGGGATTGATTACCGTGAACTCGCTGACAGCAGCCGATTCCATCATTATCCCCGTGCAATGCGAATATTTCGCATTGGAAGGTATCTCGAAACTGCTGAACACCATCAAGATTATTAAGCAGAAACTGAATCCGAAACTGGAGATTGAAGGTTTCCTGCTGACGATGTACGACTCTCGTCTGCGCCTGGCCAACCAGATATTCGATGAGGTGAAGCGTCATTTCCAGGAATTGGTATTCAAGACCGTGATTCAGCGTAACGTCAAACTCTCCGAGAGTCCCAGTCATGGTCTGCCCGTCATCCTATACGATGCAGACTCGACAGGTTCGAAGAACCATTTAGCACTAGCTAAAGAGATAATTAATAAAAACTAAATTTTAGCAACGGACTACAGGACTGACACGACTTCCTGTTCAGAGAATAAAAAAGTCCTTAAGTCCTGTAGTCCGCTGCAAAAAAGAGAACTATGGCAGTAAAGAAAAAATTTTCGACAAGCGTGTTGGGACGCGGACTGGACGACATTAGTACAGGTCGCGGACTGGATGCACTGATAGATACCACCGCAGAGGTGAAGACGGAAGGGTCGTCGAACCTGAGCGAGGTGGAGATAAACCTGATAGACCCCAACCCCAACCAACCCCGTCGTGAGTTCGACCAGGATGCCTTGCAGGAGTTGGCCAACAGTATCCGTGAGTTGGGCATCATTCAGCCCATCACGCTGCGTATGGTGGGTAACCGTTACCAGATTATTGCAGGCGAACGTCGTTGGCGCGCCTCGCAACTGGCTGGCTTACAGAAGATTCCCGCCTATATTGTCAGCGTAGAGGACCAAAGCGTCATGGAGATGGCACTGGTTGAGAACATCCAACGCGAGGACCTGAACGCGATAGAGATAGCATTGGCTTACCAACATCTGGCCGAGGCCACAGGCATGACGCAGGCAAAGATATCCGACCGCGTTGGCAAGAGCCGTGCGGCAGTAACCAACTATCTGCGACTGCTGAAGTTGCCCGCTCAAGTACAGATGGCACTGAAGAACCACGAGATAGAGATGGGACATGCCCGTGCGCTGCTGGCCATCGACAGTCCTTCGCAGCAGATCAAGCTCTTCCGTGAGGTACAGCAGCAGCAGTTGTCTGTCCGTAAGGTCGAAGAGTTGGTGCAGGCCCTGAAGAGTGGTGACGACGTGAAGACGGCCCGTGGCAAGATTGCCTCGAAGACACAGCTGCCTGAGGAGTTCAACATCCTCAAGGACCGTCTGGCACAGTTCTTCCAGACAAAGGTTCAGATGACCTGCTCGCCCAAGGGCAAGGGTAAGATTACCCTCCAGTTCGACAATGAAGAACAACTGGAGCGCATCATGAACATACTGGACGGCGCTTCGCTAGTGAATAGTGATAAGTGAAAAGTGAAGAATGATTATTAGTAAACATATCATCTTTTTGCGGTGGATGGTGCTGACATTACTATTCACTGTTCACTGTTCATTATTCATAAGCCCTGCAAGGGCGCAGAACGTTGACTCCACGCTGGCCGTAGTCGACTCGACGTTGGCTGCCATCGACTCTACCCTGGCCACCATCAACGTGCAGCCCATGAGGGATAGCGCAAAAGTGCTGGCAGAAGACACGACATCGGTGGTTATCAACAAGAAGCAGCGTAAGGAGAAAGTCAAGCGTGACTGGAACACATGGACACCCGACCCACAGCGTGCCTTGTGGCTGGCACTGGTCATTCCTGGTGCTGGTCAGATATATAATAGAAAGTACTGGAAACTGCCCATCATCTACGGTGGCTTTATGGGGTGCATCTATGCCCTGACGTGGAACAATATGATGTATAAGGACTATTCTCAGGCCTATCTCGACATCATGGACAACGATCCTGGGACTGCATCCTACAACAAGTTCCTGCACTTGGGAGCTACGGTGACCAAGGATAACGAGGAGCGCTACAAGCAGCTGTTCAAGAGTCGTAAGGACAAGTATCGCAGATGGCGCGACATGAGTTTCTTCGTGATGCTGGGCGTGTATGCCATATCGGTGATTGATGCCTATGTGGATGCCGAGCTTTCAGTATTCGACATCTCGAAGGACCTGAGTCTGAAGGTGGAGCCTGCGGTCATTCCCAACATGATGGGAGGCAATCCGCTGCAAGCACAATCGATAGGCGTGAACTGCAGTCTCAATTTTTGAATTGAGAAATTGAGATAATGAGAAATTAAGAAATTGAAAATTGAAAACAAAGAAAACGAAATGAAGATAGGAAAGACAAAAGAGATGATGAGTAGTGTGGCAAAATGGCTGATGTTTTTCGGCCTGTTGATATTTTTGCCACTCAGTATGAGTGCACAAGTCATAGACGAGGACGAAGATGACGATGAACCCGATGAGGAGGACGAAATCACCGTTGTAGACCAGAACGGTGATGAGGAAGTCATTGAATTTCCAGAGGCTATGACCTACGATTTGGATTCGTTGCTCAACGTCTATATGGCTAAGACCTATCTTGACGAGCCACAGGATTGCAACATGAAGGATGTGAATCCTGAGTACAGCAAGGAGGAATATGTAGACCGCCTGTATCGTATGCCATGTGTGATGGAGATGGCCTACAACGATGTCGTGCAGAAATTCATCGACCGTTATAGTGGTCGCCTGCGCCGCAGCATCAGCTACATGCTGGGTGCCTCGAATTTCTACATGCCCATCTTCGAAGAGGCGTTGGAGATGTATCAGCTGCCTTTAGAACTGAAATATCTGCCTATCATTGAGTCGGCCCTCAATCCAAAAGCCGTCAGCCGTGTAGGTGCTGCAGGTCTTTGGCAGTTTATGCCTGCCACTGGTAAGCAGTATGGTCTGAAGTTGAATTCGCTGGTCGACGAACGTCGCGACCCAGTGAAGTCATCGCAGGCAGCAGCCCGTTATCTGCGCGACCTCTACAAGATTTTCGGCGACTGGAATCTGGTGATTGCTGCCTACAACTGTGGTCCTGAGAATATTAACAAGGCCATTCGTCGTGCCAACAATGTCACATCGCTGAAAGGAGCGGACGGTGAGCCTCTACCCGTTGTCAAGGACTATTGGCACATCTATCCCTACCTGCCTCGTGAAACGCGCGGCTACGTGCCTGCATTCATTGCTGCTAACTATATCATGACATACTACTCGTTGCACAATATCTGCCCAATGACCACTCGCCTACCTGCTAAGTCAGACACGGTGATGGTTAGCCGTAACGTGCATCTGGAACAGGTAGCTGAAGTCGTAGGTCTGAATATCGACCTGTTGCGCTCGCTCAATCCGATGTACCGTCGCGATATAGTGCCTGGTGCTACCGAACCTTCACCCCTGCGTCTGCCGATGGCTGACGTCAGCCGTTTCCTGGATTTGGAGGACTCGGTATACAACTACAGGGCCAACGAGTTGCTCAGTCGTCGTGCCGAGGTGGAGGTACGTGACGACGTGCCCACCTATTATCATAAAAGCAAGCGCACTGTCAAGCGTGGCAAGAAGGCTCGTACAAGCCGTAAGACACGTGCCACCAGAAGTCGTGCCAAAGCCACCAAGACACGCGCTAAGGCTACACGTAAGAAGACAACGACCACTAGAAAGAAGACTGCAAGAAGTAAGAAACGTAAGACGACTAAAAGAAGGAGGTAGATATGGATGAAGACATGATGCGGGAAGCCGCTGACGACAAACTGATTAACGATGCCTTCCAACATTTGCTGGATAGCTATCTGTCATCGCGCCATCGTAAGAAGGTAGATATCATTACCAAGGCATACAACTTTGCCCGTCAGGCTCACAAGGGTGTGCGCCGTCTCTCTGGCGAGCCCTATATCATGCACCCCATTGCCGTAGCGCAGATAGCCTGCGAGGAGGTTGGCCTGGGGTCTACCAGTATTTGTGCAGCCCTGTTGCACGATGTGGTAGAGGATACTGACTACACAACCGAGGATATCGAGAACATCTTCGGTCCAAAGATTGCCCAGATTGTGGACGGACTGACCAAGATCAGTGGTGGTATCTTTGGCGAACAGGCCTCAGCCCAGGCAGAGAACTTCAAAAAGCTGCTGCTGACCATGAGCGAGGACATCCGCGTCATTCTCATCAAGATATGCGACCGTCTGCACAATATGCGCACACTGGAATCGCAGCCTGCCAACAAGCAGTACAAGATTGCTGGTGAGACGCTTTATATCTATGCACCCCTGGCCAATCGCTTGGGTCTGAACAAGGTCAAGACAGAACTCGAGAACCTCAGCTTCCAATACGAACATCCTGAAGAGTATGCCAGCATCAAAGAGAAGTTGGCATCTACCCATGCCCAGCGTCATGAGCTGTTCGACGAGTTTACCGTCCCCATCGAAGTAGAACTCCAGAAGATGGGTATCCATTACGAAATCAAGGAACGCGTCAAGTCGCCATACAGCATTTGGTCGAAGATGCAGAACAAGCATGTGACATTCGACGAGATCTACGACATTCTGGCTGTACGCATTATCTTCACGCCCAACAATCGCGAGGACGAAATCAACGAGTGCTTTAAGATTTATGTAGCCATCTCAAAGATTTATAAGAGTCACCCAGACCGTCTGCGCGACTGGCTCTCACATCCGAAGGCTAATGGTTATCAGGCGCTGCATGTCACGCTGATGTCAAAGCAAGGTCGTTGGATAGAAGTGCAGATCCGTTCAGACCGTATGGACGAAATTGCTGAGCAGGGCTTTGCTGCCCATTGGAAATATAAGGATGGCGACGACGACGAATACACTGAGGACGAGGCCGAGCTCAACGAGTGGCTACGCACCATCAAGGAAATTCTGGACGACCCGCAGCCAGACGCCATGGACTTCCTCGATGCCATCAAGCTGAACCTCTTTGCTTCTGAAATATTTGTCTTTACGCCCAAGGGAGAAATCAAGACGATGCCTGCGGGGTGCACGGCACTCGACTTTGCCTTCACTATCCACACCTTCCTTGGGTCGCACTGTATCGGTGCCAAGGTCAACCACAAGTTGGTGCCCCTAAGCCATAAGCTGCAGAGCGGTGACCAGGTGGAGATTCTAACCTCTAAGTCGCAACATGTGCAACCTTCGTGGATCAACTTCGTGTCAACAGCTAAGGCAAAGGCAAAGATTCAGGCCATTCTGCGTCGTAACAGCCGCGACCAGCAGAAACAGGGAGAAGAGATGTTTACTGAATTCTGCAAGAAGAACAATATTGACAACATACAGGCTGCAGCCGACCAACTGACAGAATTCCACGAATCACGCAGTCGTGATGACTTCTACCAGTCGTTAGCAGATAAGACCATCCTGCTTGGAGAGAAGGACCTCGACGAGTTGCAGGGCAAGGAAGCTGGCAAGAAAGGTTGGCGCAGGCTGGTACCGTTCCTGGGGCGCGACAAAAAGAAAAAGGAAGGTGCCGCTGAACAACCTGAGCTCTTTGTGGTACCTGAGAAGTTCAACCGCAAGAAGCCCATCTTCATTACTGACGACAATATTACACAATACAAGTTCAAGCACTGTTGCCATCCTATCCCTGGCGACGATGTACTGGGATTTATCGACGGACGCCATCAGATAGAGATTCACAAGCGTGCCTGTCCTGTAGCTGCTAAGCTGAAAGCCAGCTTTGGCAATCGTATCCTCGATGCCAAGTGGGACATGCACAAGAAGCTATTCTTCGATGCTACCATCCGCATCCAAGGCATCGACCGTGTAGGTATGCTGCTCGACATCTCGCAGATTATCTCCAGCCAGATGAGTGTCAACATCCACCGCCTGACCATTACCTCTGAGGATGGTATGTTCGACGGTTCTGTCGAACTGCGCGTCCATGACCGCGATGACGTGAAAGAGATTATGACTAATCTGCGTAAGATTGAAGACCTGAAGGATGTCACACAGATCATGTAGTATTGAGAAATTGAGATAATGAGATAATGAGAAACTAACAACAAACTACTAAAAATGAGTAAATCTTTATTATGGGGCAGAATACTGCCGTTACTGTTCACTTTTCACTGTTCACTTTTCACTGCTTTTGCTGCAGGCAAAAGCTATGACAATCCCGACACACTCTTTGTGGCACGTGACGGTACTGCTGAGTTCCGTAACGTGAGCGAAGCCATCGAAGTCTGTCGTGCCTTTATGGAGTATCACAAGGTCATCTATGTGAAGAAAGGTATCTACAAGGAGAAACTCGTCATTCCCCAGTGGCTCACCAACATTGAGATTTGCGGTGAGGATCGCGACCAGACCATCATTACATGGGATGACCATGCGAACATTCCTATGGCTTTTAGCAATTGGCCATTAGCCAACAGCCAACAGCCAACAGCCAACAGCCAACAGCCAAAACTTGGTACTTTCCGCACCTTTACCCTGAAGATTCAGGGCAGCAAGATTACGCTGAAGAATATCACGATTGAGAATAATTCCGCCCGCTTGGGACAGGCTGTGGCCCTGCATACCGAGGGTGACTGCCTGACGTTCGTCAATTGCCGTTTCCTGGGTCATCAGGACACCATCTATACAGGTAATGCCAAGACGCGTCTCTACTTCAAGGACTGCTATATCGAGGGCACTACCGACTTCATCTTTGGTCCCTCGACGGCATGGTTCGAACACTGCCAGATATTCTGCAAGGCCAATTCGTATATCACTGCTGCCTCGACACCACAGGACGTCGCGTACGGGTACATATTTAATAATTGTAGTATCAGCTGCGACCAAGGTGTCGACAAGGTCTATCTCGGACGTCCTTGGCGCGACTACGGCTATACGCTGTTCATGAACTGCCAACTGCCCCGTCAGATTCGTCCAGAGGGTTGGCACCAATGGCGTCCTGAGGCTGTGAAGACTGCCCGCTACATGGAGTATAACAATACGGGCGAGGGCGCTGCCACAGACAAGCGTGTCACATGGAGTCGCCAGCTGACAAAGAAAGAGGCCTCGAAGATTACCCTCGAAGCCGTATTCGCTATTAATGACACATGGAAAGTTGAGCCCTAACGGCTCACTCTTCACTTTTCACTCTTCACTCTTAATTTTTAACTCTTAATTCTTAATTCTTAACTCTTAACTCTTCCCTCATTGCAGGCTGTCCATTTGCTTCTTCAGGGCTTGCAGCTCTGAACGTATATCCAGCAGTCGCGTCAGCACCTCGGCCTTACGGTCAGCACCGTCGCGATTGCTGTTGATAATCTTCTTGGCAGCAGCCAACTTGAATCCACGCACCTTTACCAGGTTGTGAATCAAGCGAATCTGCTCGATGTCTTTCTCCTGATACTGGCGTATCTTCGCCGGTCCAGAGTTTTTAGGCTTCAGATACGGAAATTCCTGTTCCCAATAGCGCAGGGTACTCTCGTTGACGCCAAACATCTCAGCCACCTCACGAATGGAGTAGTATAATTTCAGGTTCTTGTTCAAGTTTAGTGCCATATCCTTCTCTTTTTTCGGCAAAATTACAAAATATTTATGAATTATGCATGCATTATTATGAATTATTTTGTAATTTTGCGCACAAATTACAAACAAACTATTTTTTAAAGTACTATGTCGACATTAACAATTTGCATTGTAGTGCTCTTTGTGGCGGGCTATCTGTGTATTGCCCTCGAGAGTTTAACGCGAGTCAACAAGGCTGCTATTGCCCTGCTGATGTGTGTGGGATGTTGGACCCTGCTCATGTTTGGTCCTGCAGCCTATTATCCAGCTATTCCGGCAGATGGTGTGATTCACCATATTGCCGAGGTTATTGAGCATCATCTGGGCGATGCTGCAGGCACGCTGTTCTTCCTGATGGGTGCCATGACCATTGTAGAGATTGTTGACTCCAACGGAGGTTTCAACTTCGTGCGCGACACGATGAAAACGCGCTCTAAACGTAAGTTGCTGTGGCGTGTGGCCTTTATGACCTTCTTCCTCTCTGCCATTCTCGACAATCTCACCACCTCTATCGTGATGATTATGGTGTTGCGCAAACTCGTCCAAAGCCGTTCCGACCGCATGCTTTACGCCGCTCTGGTCATTATTGCAGCTAACTCTGGTGGCGCTTTCTCACCCATTGGCGACGTCACCACTATCATGCTGTGGATCAAGGGTGTCATCACCACTCAGGGCGTTATCTCTGAGATTTTCATACCCTCGCTGGTGTCCATGCTCATCCCTGCAGCCATCCTCAGCCTGCATCTTAACGGTAAGTTCGACAAGGAGCAAAACCTGCCCAAGGCCGACGTCACGCAGTTCACCAAACGCCAGCGCGACATTATCTTCTGGTTGGGTGTAGGCGGCCTGATCTTCGTACCTATCTTCAAGACCCTCACCCATCTGCCACCGTTCATGGGCATCTTGTTGGTGTTGGGCATTCTATGGACAACGACGGAAATATTCCATTACAATACTTCTGAGGAGGACACAATGGCCAAGCGCGTCAGCGATATCATGACCAAGATTGACCTCTCGACCATCATGTTCTTCTTAGGCATCCTAATGGCTGTTGCCGTGCTGCAAGAGGTTGGCGTACTCACCATGTTGGGTAAGGGACTCGACACCACCTTCGAGGGTAACCACTACCTCGTCACGGGCATTATCGGTGTGCTGTCGTCAATTGTCGACAACGTGCCCCTCGTAGCTGGCTGCATGGGTATGTATCCCGTTCAAGCCGCTGGCGACCTGGCCGTGGACGGCATCTTCTGGCAGCTGTTAGCCTACTGCGCTGGTGTGGGTGGCTCCATGCTGATCATCGGCTCTGCCGCAGGCGTCGTGGTGATGGGCTTAGAGAAGATTACCTTCGGCTGGTATATGAAGAAAATCACCTGGATAGTCCTTCTTGGCTACCTGGCAGGTATCTTCACCTACTGGCTCGAAAAGACCTTCCTATTCTAAACCTTTTACATAACCAAAATAAGGAGACCTACGCAATGTGCGTGGGTCTCCTTATTTTTTAGTCTCATCGGGGCGCCATTGTTACAATTTTTACTTTTTCTTTACTTTTCCACGAAATTATTTGTTAGTTTCGTGGAAAGTTCGTATATTTGCAGTCGACCAAGCCAGTCACACGTGACAGGGCGGGTCAAAACATTGATGGAATCCTGAGGTCGACGATGCCGTTTGTAGGGCAGGCCAAAGGGAAAGGCGTTTACGAATAAGTAAGAACTCCCATGCCTTTTTATTTCCATTCAATATATTACCAAATGTGCCACGATTGCGCGAGTCGTGTGGTTGAATGATTAAAACAAAAACTATATATACTATTATGAGGAAACTTAAAATTGGAAGCATTTTTGCTTTTGCTCTTCTCTCTGTATTGCTAATGGCTTGCGGAGGTTCTGATCCTGTAGATGTTAGCGGCGGTATTGTTGGAACAGTATATGATAGCAACAACAATCCACTGCAAGGTGTAGCAATGACTCTGACACCATTAGGAAAGACAACCACGACAGGACAGAACGGTACCTATTCTTTCAATGACATTGATGCCGGTTCTTATCGTGTGCAGGCTCGTAAAAGCGGATATCAAGAAGACACCAAGAGTGTCAATGTCAGTGTGGGAGGCAATTCAATACTCGACTTTCATTTAAATCCTGCAGCCGCTTCTCTGACACTTAGTCAGGAAACGCTTGATTTCGGAAATGATAATACGACACTTACCCTTGACATCAAGAATACCGGAGCTGCCACACTTAACTGGCAAATCAGCGAAGATGTCTCATGGCTGCAATGTATTCCGACCTCAGGTTCGACATCGGCAGGTCAGACGTCATCTGTCATCGTCAATGTGGATCGCACAGGGCTTTCTCGTGGCAACTATTCGCAAACTTTAGCCATTTCGAGCAATGGCGGCAGTGCCGTGGTAAAAGTGAACGTAAGCGTACAGGGACTGTTGGTAAAGATTTCGCCTGAGGAACTTGATTTCGGCCCCACAACCACCTCTATGCAGCTGACCCTAACCAATACCGGAACACAGTCCGTCAGTTATACATTAACACCATCGAACGATTGGATTAAACCTTCAAAGACCTCCGGCATGTTCACCTTTGGCAGCGATGTCATTACTGTTGCAGTTAATCGTGCTGGACTGAATACAGGCGATTATAGTGGTACCTTGAAGCTGACTATTGGTGAGGACAATGTCGATATACCTGTCCGCATGAATGTCCCGTCAAAAGAGAAGCCTACGGTGACAATCCATAATGTGAGCAACATCACATACAATACAGCCGTGTTTAAAGGCGGTATCGTTTCTATCGGAAGTCAGAAAGTTACCAAACACGGGTTTTGCTGGGACACTAAGGAACAACCAGAGGTGGATAGCGGCTCTTCATGCAATTTGGGCGACTGTACTTCAGCCAAGGACTTTGAATACAATGTTTCGCAATTGAAGTCGGGTACCAAATACTATGTGAGGGCATATGCTGAGAATGCAGAAGGCATCAGCTACTCTGGTCAACAGACCTTTTTGACGGAAGAAGAACCGCAGAAGCCTGAAGTAGAGACGGGATCAGCCTCCAACATCAAGACAAACCAGGCTACCATGTCGGGTAATATCTTGAAAGTAGGCAATGATGCGGGTATTACTCAATACGGTCATGTATGGCACACTTCTGCCAATCCCACTACAGCTAATAACAAAACTGAACATGGTGCAACTGCCAGTGTAGGGCCTTTCACATCAACATTGACTGGTCTATCCCCTCACACGACCTATCATGTTCGTGCTTACGCTACCAACGCCATAGGTACAGCCTATGGAAACGACATTACTTTCACTACTGCATACGATGTCGTCAGTATGACCACCATCAGTGTTTCCAATATTACACATAATCAGGCAACGACTGGTGGCTCTATTAGCGACAAGGGGGGACATGTTATCAAGGAGCGTGGCGTGTGTTGGGGCACGTCAGCCAATCCGACGACATCGGATAGCAAGCAGACCTCAACAGAAACAGCCGACCGCTACAGTGTCCGTCTCAATGGACTGACCGAACAGACCAACTATCATGTCCGTGCCTACGTCATCACTGAAAGCGGCGACACCTACTATGGTAATAACGTCTCGTTCCGTACTACTCACGAAATAAAACTGCCACAATCCTCCAAGACGACGATATCAAGCATAACCACCAATTCAGCCACCTTCCGCAGCTCTATTACGAGCGACGGCGATGGCAATATCAGCGATTGCGGTTTTGTGTATGCCAAGACATCAGGACCAACAGTCGGCAATGCCACCAAGGTGAGTTGTGGTAAGTTGCAATCGGGAGCATTCTCTAAGAACGTCACAGGACTCAGTGACAACACGACTTATTACGTCCGCTCATACGTCGTTAATGAGGCAGGTACAAACTACGGCGAGGAAACAAACTTTGCCACACTGGAGATTGTAAAGCCGTCGGTTAGCGATATCACTGTAGGGCGTGTCACCTACAAGTCAGTCAGCCTCAGTGCAAAAGTCACCTCGTTAGGTAATGGCACATTGAGCGATGCCGGATTCGTCTATTCTACGTCGCCAAATCCAAGTATGACAAACCATAAAGCATCTTGCGGCAAGACGAGTGATCTTTCTGTCAAGGTGTCGACGTTGACGCCTGAAACGAAATACTATGTACGCGCATACGCTACTAACGAAAAAGGAACTACATTAGGCACGGAAACATCCTTTACAACAACCAAAGAACCTACGGGCAATGATGTCGGGTTGGACGACTATGGTGACGATAAGAACTGGGATAAATAGGAAAAAATAAAGACATGAGCAACATGAAGAAACCGTTTTTTAATATCATATTAGCAGCTGTGGGCATGATAATGGCAGCCTGCTCTCAGGATTCCACAATCAGTTCTGAACAAAATCAGCCCCAATCCTATACCTACTCATTACAGCTTGACGCTGTTATTAATGGGTTTGGACAAGGAACGACTCGCTCTACATATACATGGACAAACGGAACACAAATCTACCTACAATTCCATGTGGGCGAGAATTGCATCCAAGGCACAGCGAAGTATAGTCAGGCAACAGGACAATGGACGGTTACCACCAGTCAGCAGATAGCAGCAGACACCGACGGCGACTGTGAAGCGTACTATTTCGTCAATGCCAGTGGTACATCGTCGCAAGCTATTACACTCAATACCCAATCTATTATCTATCAAGACCTAGAAGGTAGCTTTACATTTACAGAAGACCAGGTGATGTCTGTCAAAGTGTTGTTATCACCTCGTACTGGCCGTGTCCGTTTCAAAGGCAAAGCTTCTACGAAATTTAGCGTTTCTGGTTTATCATTCCATACAGGTTATAACCTCGCAAGCAATTCGTTTACAACGAATAGCACCAAGTTATCTTCAGCGTTCGATAAGGAAGGCGATACAGACTATTACTATGTGTACTTTACCGAAGTCAACAAGCGACAGCTAACCGTCGATGGCATAGGCAAGGGAGCCTTCATACGTAGTTTTGATGAGACCGTTTTGTCTGTGGGACAGAGCGGCTATATCACCCTTCCTGCAGCAGACAACATACCTTCAGGTTGGACACTGATCAATACCGACAACCAGAAGGAGATAACCTTGCCAACCATCTCTGGCGTTGATGTCAGCAAATTGCGTAGCCATTTTGCCACAGCTACAGCCTCTGTCACAAGCTTGGGCAATGGTACATTGAGCGAAGTAGGCTTTATCTACTCTACAAGCAGTGACCCGACAACAACTAACGGCACAAAATTGGCCTGTGGACAATTGGCTACAATTGAAGCGCGCATCGCATCGCTGACGGCAAAAACCACCTATTATATCAAGGCATATGCCGTAAACGAACGGGGTACGACCTATGGTAATGTAGCTCATTTTACCACTCTTTCTGAGGAAGAGGACGGCACAGGTTTTGGACGCGATGAGTTTGGCGAGGACGAAGACCTGAATGACAACTCGTCAAGTGATGGCTCTATCGGAAAGGAGGGCTATGGTGACGACGAAGACCTGAATAATGGTTCTTCGAGCAATGGTTCAATTAACAAGAATAGTTTTGAAAACGATGAGAACTGGAATTAAGATTAAAAACAAATAAAAACAAAAGACTATGAAGAAGATTATGTATTTCGTGTCATTCGCTGTAATGACTCTGCTGTCAGTATCGTGTTCAAGCGACGAACTCAACAATGTGGCTCCTCCCACCAATGAACGTGTTGCTAATCACGCCATTATGCAGTTGCATAGTAATAAGCCCTCATTTGACGCTGAAGGAACAACACGTACAGTCGCTAATAATTGGGAAGATGAAGCTACTATATATTTACAATTATTTACAGGCTCCAATCGGGTTAACGGTGTAGCGACCTATAATCAATCAGATAATTCATGGGCTATTCAGTATTATGGCTCACTGAGCGTGACAAATGACGGGAAGTGTGAAGTTTACTACTTTGAAAATGATAGCGGAAATGACTACAAGGAAGTTAAGTTAACTCAAGTATCGGCAATTTATTTTGACAAGTCGGCTTCGTATTCTTTTGAGGATAATGTTATAAAAGTCACGGCAAACTTAAAACCAATGACGGGAAGAATAAGGTTCAAGGGGGAAAGTGCCAACCAATCCTTTATCGTTGAGGGTATTAGATTTTATGATTCCTACAGTATTGAAAACAACGCGTTTGTCGTGGGAAATGATTTCTTCAAAGCATCCACTAAAAAAGATAGTTATTCCGATTATTTCTATTGCTTCTTTGATGATGAAGAAAAAAAAGACATAGAATTCCATGATCGAGAAAATAATGTCTCTTTCCAAAAAACATTGGGAAAAAATGCTTTGGCAGTAGGTGCCAGTGGTTTTCTTAATATCCCGACTTTAACTAGCAGAAACGGGTGGGCAGTTAATCGTTACAAGGATTTTACTATATCTAAGGTTACTTTCCGTATGATAAAGGTGTATAAAGGTGTGTCAGGGATTGTAGATGATATTTTCTATATTAGTGAAACTGAAGTAACACAAGCTTTGTGGAAGGCTATTATGAATGACAATCCTTCTGTTGTACAAGGAGATGATCTCCCTGTTACAAATATTAGCCGTAACGATTGTAATACCTTTATGACAAAATTAAAAGCTAAAACAGGTGATAATTATCGTTGTCCGAATTCAGATGAATGGTGTTTTGCTGCAATAGGTGGAAACCTGAACAAAGGAAATACTAACAATGATCTCAATCCTTTAGAGGCATGGCTTCCCCAAAATTCCGACAACATGCCTCATGAGGTTAAAACAAAGAAACCCAATGAACTTGGCATTTATGACATGTGTGGCAATGTTTGGGAACATATTCTTTATAATGGAGGAAATTATAACTATAAAGCAGGAAGTTCCTTTAGCTCTACTAATCCCAATTGGATAGTCTCATATTGGTGGAGTGATAACACTGCACAAAATGATTTGGGGTTACGACTTATTTCTGACTAATTTATATTAGTAATCAAACTTATTTAAACCAGCGTTCTTTGACATACTGAGACACATAACGGCAATTTAGATTGCAGTTTATTGTTTTTGTCGTTATTGTGTCTCAGCTATGCCAGAAGGCATAGAGAAAATTAAAAATTAATAGTATTAACACAATAATAACAAAACAATTATGAAAAAGAATATTCTATTTATGACATTCGGCATGGCAGCCATGCTGATGACCTCGTGTGGATCAACAAAACCAATGGTAGTATACCAACAGCCCGTACAACAATACCCTTATCAGCAACAACAGCAGTATCCTATTCAGCAGCAACCTGTTCAACAAAATACACAGCCACAACAAGGAAGCCCATTTGGACAAACCTTCACAATGCCAACTTTCGAACCTGATACTGAAGAATACTTTGCTGCTAGTGGAACTGCCAATGGACCAAGGGCGCGTATGGATGTTCTACAGCGTGCAGCTCTGAGTAATGCTCAAAGTATTATACGCCAGAAGATGAAGCATGCCTATAAAGGTGTAGTTTCTGACTATAGTAATTACATGGGTATGGGTAGCGCATCCGATGCTATGGGCAAAGTGGAAGCTGGAGGCGACCAAATAATTGATGCAGTAGTGAATGAAACGATGGCTCGCGACGTACGTTTCTCAAGTGTAGATGACAAAGGTAACTTGGACTGCTTCGTCGGTGTGCGTATTTACAAGAAGCAGGTGGTTGACAAGGTTATTGAAGGACTTTCAAATGACCAAGAGCTAAAACTTCGCTTTAACGAGGATCAATTCCGTCAGCGTATGGAAAAAGTATTCAAGGATTATAAAGAGAGTCAACAGCAATGAAGCACTTGTATATCTTAATAATAACATTGTTGATAACTACCAACGCCATGGGCCAAGGCAAAAAGCCTTCATGGGTTGGTGGTTATCACCGTGACCTCGCTAATTCGTACATTGACGTATTCTCAGCAACAGGGTCTAGTGAGGATGATGCACGCACTAAAGCTATTCAACGTATTGTGGACGAGCGTAGTAGAGCAACTGGGCGTAGATACTCTATTAATGAGACAAACGGCAATATTACTCTTAGTAGCAACGACGAGTTAACCGTAAAATGCAGGATTATCGACGAATATCATAGCTATCAGAGCTATGGTTACAAGGTCGATTTGTTGGTTCAAACTGCAAAACATCCAAACTATGACTTTGAGAATGTAACCGTTACGGATAGTTACGGTGCAACGCCTGTTGTAATGTCAATTGTTCCGGGTTTAGGTCAGTGGTATAAGGGCAGTAAGGTTAAGGGAATCTGCATGTTTGGTGCTACTGCTGCCGCTGTGGCTGGTATTATTATCTGTAATAATGAGGCTAATACCGCAGAGAAGAATATCAAGCTGGAGCCGAAGTATGCCAAGCATTATGAGGATAAGAAGTCGAACTGGGAAACAGGTCGAAACATCTGTATTGGTGCCGCTGCAGCCATATGGATTTACAATATGATTGATGCTGCTGTCGCCAAAGGTGCCCGTCGTGTGGAGGTAAAGCCCGCAGGACGTAGTTATGTAAGCCTAGCTCCTGCACTAAACTCCGAATATACAGGACTGGCAGTGACCTATAACTTCTGATATTCACAAGATAAAACGAAGACATGAGACGAGTATTGTCATTTTTATTCGCCTGTCTGTGCTTGCTGCATGCAATGGCACAGACAGGTGAATCTTTATCGCATAATAAATTTGAAGAAGAATTAGAGAAACAGATAAAGGAATATTCGGCGATGATGCATCAGTCTCTGCCAAAATGGTTCTCTACACCTAATAAGAATGAGTACGTGGGATGTTCATTGCCAAATAAAGAAACTTGTACGCACCACGAAACGGCTATATTGAGTGCAATACTGAATTACATTATTTCTAACATTAATTTTGGAACTAGTTCGCATGTAACAGGAACTGTGACATATAATGAAGTATCCAATTCAGAGAATAGTTTATTAAATTCTGAGAAGATAATCATTTTCCCTATTGATTATAGGGTAGTGCGCATGGAATCAGATCGACAACATGCTTTTGTCGCTGTAGAGGTAGACACTCTTGGGAAGGGATTGAACTATTGTACAGTAAGTATAACTACTAAATGGCAGATGATTGGTAATGAAGATTATATGGAACAAAAGATAGATATTGCTTTCTTAAGAGAAGGACGATATACTATAAATCTGTTTGAGGATGACAACAAAATGCGTTTTGCGTTTATGTCTGAGAAAACAAATATATTTTTTGAGGGCGAAGAAAAGCCACTGCAAAACCATAATGTTAGCAATGATGGTCTGGTAATGAAGGATGAGGACAGATATATACCAGTTAGCAATACCGATATTGGTATAGTCTTTTGGCAAGCAACACTTGAGGAACTAGTAAAGACAAGTGCCTCAGACGTGTTTCAGAAATACAAGAATATTAGGAACTATATGGAACACAATAAATTATGTGTGTTATATAAACCTATGAAGTAAATGATGACTAATAATTTCCTAATAATGAACAAAAATATAATACTAACTTTTGCTGCGCTGATGTTTCTCGCTGTTTCAGCATCGGCACAATCTGACAAAAAGGCTGAGTTCGAGGCCTACAAAGCTAAGATGCAGAAGGAGTTTGCAGACTACAAAAGTAAAAAACAACGCGAGTTTGACGAGTATCGTAGGAAGAAGAACGAAGAGTTTGCAGCATACGTCCGTAAAAAGTGGGAGGCATTCAATGGATTGAAGCCGAAACCCAAACCTAAGGACGAGGAGAAACCACCTGTAGTTATTAAGGATGATCAGCAGCAGAAACCCATTAAAGATAATCCGATTCCCATCAAGGAAACGGTGACGCCCCCTAAGCCGGAGCCCAAACCGGAGCCGATTGCGCCAATTCAAGAGGTGCCCAAGCCTACAGAGAAATGGGTGACCTTCAACGTGTTTGGTACAGGTATGAAAGTGCGGTTTGAAGATAAGCAGCGTTTCAAAATAGCTGGTATGACAGAAGGTGCTATAGCTGACTGCTGGCAAAAATTGGCAGGTCAAGACTACGACAACACTGTACATGACTGTATGGCACTAAGAGACAGTAAGCGGCTAAGCGACTGGGCCTATCTGAACATGCTGCAGAAAATGGCGGAGCAATGTGTAGGGCAAGGCAACGAAGCTACGCTGTTGACGGCATACGTCTATTCCCAATCGGGCTACCAAATGCGATTGGCTATGGCTGGACAAACACTAAGGATGCTCTATGCCAGTAAGCATTCCATATATGACAAAGTATATTACAAAGTAGAAGGAAAAGAATACTATGTATGGAACGGTAATGAGAAGTCATTGCAAATATGTAATATAGGATTTGCAAAAGAGAAACCATTGTCGCTCTACGTTCCAAATGCGCAAAATCTTGCAGTAAATACGACATCATTAAGAACGCTTAGTTCTAACCGTTATCCGCAGATGAAGGCACAGGTAAGCGTGAATAAAAACCTGATAGACTTCTATAACAGCTATCCAACATCGATGGTGGGTGGAAACTTCATGACGCGATGGGCCATGTATGCTAACACCCCCATGGACGCAACGGCCAAAAACGTTCTATATACAACATTGCGTAAGCATATTAACGGCCTTGGCGAAAAAGAGGCTGTAGAACGTTTGCTCAATTGGGTGCAGACTGCTTTTGTCTATGAATACGACGATAAGGTGTGGGGACACGACAGAGCCTTCTTTGCCGAAGAGTCGTTATACTATCCGTATTGTGACTGCGAGGACCGTTCTATCTTGTTCTCGCGATTAGTACGAGATTTATTAAGGTTGAAGGTTATACTTGTATATTATCCAGGTCATCTTGCTACTGCTGTTAGTTTCAAGAATGATGTAAAGGGGGATTATATCCTGCTTAACAATTCACGATATACAGTTTGTGATCCTACTTATATAGGTGCTTCTATCGGAATGACAATGCCTGGTATGGACAACAATAAGGCCACAGTGATTCTCTTGGATTAAGATACTGACATGATGAACGAAAGGAAAGAATATGAAGAGTGCCAGTCGTTCCAAGAGTGTGTGGACGAATTGGTAAGGAGAACGATGAAAAGGATTGAGGAGGAGATGCCGGATGAAGGCAGCTTCTCCGACATCTTTGAATTGTTCTGCAATCCTGATGACGGCACTTCCGATGTCGTAGGGAAATACGGACTACATGTGTTTAAAATGCGGTCAGATATCGTTCCTGACCCTAAAGAACGTTTTGTTCAGGCCTGTGCCTACATTCCCTCTGGTGAGTATAAAGCAACATTGATGGCTGGTTCAGGAACGAAAGCAGAAATTCTAGCCCTCATGAAAGATCAGTCATATGCAAACAAGTTGAACTATACTTTTGGCGAACTTTTGGACATGCTGCAAGATTTCTAAACTATTGAAATTGTTGTGAATGACAATTAATATATAAGCACTATTGAACGCTTATTACATATAATCCATAACAAGGAGACCCAGGCAATGCGCTTGGGTCTCTTTGATTTGCTAAATATTTAACCAACTTTATTTCCTGACTTCGGCGATGCGTCACCCTGCTCGCACGTGCGACAATTAGCCAATTCTGGTAATTTCGGATATGCTCGTCAGTAGAAATATCAATTTTTCTTTTTCTATTTGATGGATTTTTTATACTTTTGTGGCGGA
>JAFVHO010000168.1 GCA_017474485.1 Prevotella sp. | reverse complement strand
TATAAAAATCTGGCGTACTATTACAACAATAACATCCACGACACGCTGGTTATGAAGGTGCCCGAAGTGCTAGACTTCTGTCGCGAACATAAGCTGTGGGCCGACTATTACGACACCTGGATGCTGTTAGGCCAAGATTACTGCTTCAATGGCGAATACCATAAAGCCATCAAAGTGGCACAGGAGATTCACGACGATGCTACGCAGCGAGGCAACAAGTATGGACTGACTGCTGCGGAATTCATCAAAGGACTGATGTACGACGGCCAGGCGAACCATAAAGAATCGGCACGCAGCTTTGAGATGGCCCTGGACAACTACCCTGCTGACGCATCACCCTTTCAGAAAAACAACATTTACGTCTATTATCTCGCGCAACTGAAAGACTTGGACGACACCAAGAAGATGCGCCAGACGCTTGACGAGTGGAAAGCATACATCGAAGATTGCAGACAGGACACAACCATTGCTGAAGTGCAAATTGACAACTGGCTATACTACTACCATCATTCTTGCTATACGTATTATATGCATCTGAAAGACCTTGACCAGGCAGCAAAGCATGTAGATTCCGTCGTCATACATTTAGACAAAACAGGATGGTCAATGGTGACACGTAACGAGGTCATCGGCTACCGTACCCTTTTGGCCATAGAACGTAAAGACTATGCAGAAGCCCTGAAACTGAACGACATACAGTTGCCACTAGCTAAAGAGCTCGACATCAATGCATATACCGATATCTTGGCTAAGCGTGCCACTATTCTGTCATGTTAGGACGATGGAAAGAGGCATATAGCTATTTGGATCAGCACTATGATCTTCTTGATTCGCTGAAAGAGGAAGAATCAACCCGACAACTGAATGAGCTGAACAAACGCTTCGAGTTGGACGAGCTACGTGCACAGCAAGAACGGGAGAAAATGGAAAGCGAACGTCAGCAGATGTATCTGTTGATGGCTATCGTAGCCATAATATTCATAGCTATCGTTGTCTTTATCCTTTTACGTCTGCAGGCTGCCCGTCGATTAGCAATCTTGAAAACAGAACAAGAGCGCATAGAAAGCGAGTTGCGTATTGCACGTAATATACAGATGTCAATGGTACCCAGCACGTTCCCCAATCGTGAAGGACTAGATATGTATGCCTCCATGACACCTGCCCGTGAGGTGGGTGGCGACCTCTACGGCTACGTGATAAATGGCGATAGTCTTTACTTCTGTTTGGGTGACGTCAGTGGCAAGGGAGTGCCTGCCTCACTATTTATGGCACAAGCTACCCGACTGTTCCAAACACTGGCCAAACAAGGTTTGCCACCTGCTGAGATATGCACACGCATGAATGATGCACTCTCTGGTGAAGACAATGGAAACATGATGTTCGTCACGTTCTTCCTTGGACTCATTGACCTCAATACAGGTCATCTGTCATTCTGTAATGCCGGGCATAATCCACCTATCATCGGAGGCTCACCAACGCATGGCGAATTTCTCCAAATGGCAGCCAATGTTCCACTTGGACTATGGGCTGGATTCGAGTTTGTTGGTGAAGAGATCGACTGCATCAAAGGACGGCCTCTCTTTATCTATACTGACGGCCTCAACGAAGCTGAGGACCCACAACAACAGCAGTTCAGTGACGAACGTCTGCTCAGTATCCTGCGAAACACGCATTTTGAATCGTCACAGCAAGTCGTGGAACACCTGGCCGAAGAAGTGGAGAAACATCGTAATGGTGCTGAACCCAACGACGATCTCACCATGATGTGTATAAGGGTAGAAGAATAAACCGTTTTTATTCCCAACACTCTAACTCGTTCTCCAACTCAGGCAACTGACTGCGGTGGAACGTCGGTTCTTTGATGCCCTGCTTTTTCTGTTTCCGATAATCGTCAAGCAGACGGAAGGCAAAGCGACCCAACAGCACGATGGCAATGAGGTTAGTAGCCGTCAGGAAAGCCATGAAGAAGTCAACGATGTTCCAGACGAGTTCGAAACTGGCCATCGCTCCGAAGACTACCATCACACCAGCTGAACAGATGCGATAAACAGTCATGACCTTTGTATTGGGTGTGATGAAGCGGATATTGGCCTCACCATAATAATAATTACCGATGATACTAGAGAAAGCAAACAGGAAGATGGCGATGGCAATAAAAATAGGGCCAATAGAACCGACTTCCGACTGCAAAGCCGACTGTGTCAAGGCGATGCATTCAGTTCAGGTACGTTAAAAAGGCCACTAATCAGGATGATGAAGGCAGTACATGAGCACACCAGCAGCGTATCTGTGAACACACCCAGCGCCTGAATCAATCCTTGTTTTACGGGGTGAGTGACGGAGGCCGTAGCTGCTACGTTAGGCGCACTACCCTCGCCTGCCTCGTTAGAGAAAAGACCACGTTTCACACCGTTCATGATGGTTGCACCAATGCCACCGCCTGCTATCTGTTCAATGCCAAACGCGTCGAGAACTATCAGTTTGAAGACGTGGGGTATCAGGCCAATATTCATCACGATAATCACAATGGCCAAAATAATGTAACCTATAGCCATTACTGGTACCAACACGGCGCTGACTTGGGCAATACGCTGGATTCCACCAAAAACAATATATAAGCCAAGAGCTGCCAACACGCCTCCTACCCATACGGGCGACCAGCCAAAGGCTTCCTGCATGGCACCACAAATGGTATTAGCTTGAATGGAGTTGTTAGAAAGTCCAAACTGACAAGTAATAAGCACAGCAAACGTAATAGCCAACCACCGCTTGTGCAGTCCTTGCTGGATATAGTAAGCCGGACCACCGATAAACGAATCCTTATGTTTCTTCTTGAACAACTGTGCCAGCGTAGACTCTACGAAGGCTGTTGCAGACCCCATGAGGGCTATAATCCACATCCAGAACACAGCACCAGGGCCACCAATAGCGATAGCCGAGGCGACACCAGCCAGATTGCCCGTGCCCACACGAGTGGCTACTGAAACTGCAAAGGCCTGGAACGATGAGATATGCTTGCTGTTAACGCCTGCTTTCTGTTCCTGCACTTGTTCTTCAACGGTATCGACTGCCGAATCAGTAAGCAGTCGCAACATCTCGCCCACCATGCGGAACTGTACGAAGCGCGTCTTAATCGTAAACCATAGGCCACAACCTACCAATGCGAAGATGAGTACATAGCCCCACACCGCATCATTGACAGTTGTTATCAACTCGTTTATATTCATACCTTATATATTCTGGACGTTGTTAGTTAAAAGAGGTTTAACGCAGAACCCCATAATTCTTCTATTATCTGTTTTCTATGGCCTTAAACAACTGGAGCTTGTTTTGGGCACTTTGCTGGCATCGGTCTGCCTCGCTGCTATACTTCTCAGGGATAGTCTTGCCCGTATATTCGTCCTTGAAAGTTCCCTTTTTCAGGGTCGCAATATCTATATAGTCCAAAGGCCCTTCAAACTTTTTGGCATTGAAACGCAAGAGACGTTTGCCGTCGAACCACATACGCAGTTCGTAAGGCCATATATCGCCTCCACCCTCAACGTCAGGCGTCAGCGCATAGATGAACATCAGCTGCCCCTTGTCGTCGTAGAGATACTCCTCGTAGAATTCACGGGCAGCATAGTTGTATTTAGACGTTGCAAAGCGCAGGTAATGGGGTGGATAGGGATCACCCTCTTCCTCTGGCTCCAGTTCGCCATAGTACATGCGGATATCCTCGCTGTGTGGTCCTGTGCCTGGCAGATTCTGCATCACATGCAGATGATAATATTCTGGTGGAATACCGTCCGAAGGGAAATTATCGCTCATTAGTGCTATTCCTTCCTTCGTACTCTGATACGCCTTGCGGATGCTTTCAACAGTATTTTGGGCATTGGCTGTCAACGTCCAGCATAGTCCTAATAATAATAAGGTATAAAGAACTTTTCTGTGTAACATCGTGTCTCTTCGTTATTGTTTACAATTCAGTAATTTTGATGCAAAGATACGCTTTTAATTTGATTAACGTCAAAGAAAAGCCTATTTTCTTTCAAAATAACCGCTGAATATATCCAACAATTCCCAAAGTGTCGTACCTTTGCAGCAGAAAATAAAAGACAAGCGTCCGAATGACAGAGGTCAAAGAAAGGACAGAGATCATTAACAGGATAACAAATTTAATTAGAGAAAGGAAATGATTATGATGTTAACAATGTTTTCACTGGCCGTTGAGGCTGTAGCAGCCCTTGAGGCTATGTACATCTGCAAAAATGCAAAAGTACTGATTAAGTAAAAAAGAGAAAAGTGTAGAATAATTTAAGTCCGCAGACGTGATGCCTGCGGATTTTTTTTGTATTTGTTTTGTATTGTTCCCGCTTATTTGTATCTTTGTAGCTGAAAACTAATTCATTGAATTGCTTCAAGCAGTTGGATGAATTCCGTGCTACACATTCTGGCAAATCCGCTGGTCAAAATCCTTAGCTCCACCTGTCTCGTTAAAGAGTTTTTGCAGCAGTCGAACGCGCAGATTGGTAATTGACTGGGGCGACGAAGCGACGAGGATGGCAATCTCTGATGGTTGGAATATGCTGGTAGCACCATTATTTTCATAATTGTCACGATAGAGCGTGTTCAGTCGCTGGCTGAGGTGAGAGGCCATCCTGTGATGCTTTTCGTCGTATTCTGCCAAAGAGTCATAATAGTTAATCAGTTTACGGTAGGCATCTATACGAATGGCATTATCGCCCGATTGGAGGGTCTGAAACCAATAGTCGCAGGCCTGTGGCCACTTTCCCTCTAGGGCGGCAATGTCGCCTAAAAGTTTGATGGTCTTGTCGAGATACGTCGTTTGTTGCGACAATGCTCCGAAGAGCATGCCACAAACACGAGAGAGCAGGTGAGGATATTTGCAAAAAATGGCTTATAACTTATGCTTCCCCACGTCGCTTGGCTGACGGATGCGCTGCCTGCACTATTTGCCCAGTATCTGCTCTGCGTGCTCTTTGGTCTTCACCTGCTTGCCAGCGAAAATCTGTTCGATGACGCCCTCCTCATTAATAATAAAGGTGGTGCGGATGGTGCCCTCGGTCTTCTTGCCGTACATCACCTTCTCGCCCCAGGCACCCATCGCCTGCAACAGCGTTTTATCAACATCTGCTATCAGCGGAAAGGGCAGTTCGTGCTTCTCCTTGAACTTCACGTGCGAAGCAGCCGAGTCCTTGCTCACGCCCACCACTTCATAGCCTGCTCCCTGCAGTTCGCGATAATGGTCACGCAGACTGCAAGCCTCAGCAGTACACCCGCTGGTATTGTCCTTCGGATAGAAATACAGCACCAACTTTCTTCCCTTGTAATCACTCAGACGGATGTCCCGTCCCTGTTCGTCCTTGCCCAGAATCTCGGGCGCCTTGTCTCCAATGTTCATAGTCAATATGCGTTAGATGATGTTGCAAAGATACAACTTTTCCTCCGACACAACAAATATCTCTATGAGAAAATTAATCAGCAGAGCCTCATTACCAGATGAGTTCTGAAAAAAGGCTTTTTATCGATTTACCCTACACCCTACACTCAATCCTTCTGAAATACCGATGTATAAAGGGATTGAGACCAGTGTAGGGTGCGCTTGACCCTACACTCACCCTTACCTCACCCTACACTCAGACGTCATTACTAAAGGTTTGCAGAATACTGAAAGGAAGCAGGCGGATAGGGAAACCAAAGCTCGCTGTTTTTCCGTAGGGAGCGAACTCTGATTCCGTAGGCTGCGAACTCACAGTCCGTGCCCGACGGACTGATAGTTAGTATTAATAGTATCGATCGCCAGCCTTAATACCTTTTTGTTTTTCTGCTAAACCGAAGTGTTAAATTAACGGATTTTAACGGGATATTCTAGGGGAAAACTTGCAGGCCGCAATTTTATTTAGTAACTTTGCACCTCGAAAAGCACGCCATGAAAAGCGTAGCCTATGACCATTTACTAATTTTCGATTTAATCTATTATTATGGAGAAAAACTTACTCATTAAGGGTGAGGCACTTCAAGCCTCTGTGGTCTCAGCACTTGCTGCTGAGCAGTTCTTGAACGAACACTACCAGTTCCGTCGCAACCAGCTGAACGGAAAGGTGGAGTTCTCTACTAAATCGCCTGACGGTCAGGCGTCGGATTATCGTCCTCTGACGCAGGAGGCCCTCAACAGCATTATCCTGCAAGCCAAGCGCGAGGACATCTGCGAGGGTGCCAGTCCGAAGACTGACATCGTAGAGTTTATTCATTCTGAAGAGGTACACGCGTACGACCCCATTGGCTGTTACCTCAACAGCCTACCCCAGTGGGACGGACAGAACCATGTGGCTCAGTTGTTTAGTCGTCTGCCTGGTGTCAGCTCTGAACAGTTGGCTTTCCTCAGTATCTGGTTGCGTTCAATGGTGGCCCATTGGTTGCAGATGGACACCTTGCACGGCAACGAGATTGTACCCACGCTGATTGGTGCGCAGGGTTGTGGCAAGACCACCTTTTTCAAGCGTCTGTTGCCTCCGCATTTGCGCCAGTACTTTCTGGATCACCTGAATCTCTCGAACAAGTTCGACAAGGAGATGGCGCTGACCAACAACCTCTTGGTATGTCTTGACGAACTCGATGCCATCCGTCCCAGCCAGCATGCATCGCTGAAGCAGACACTCTCGAAAAGCAAGGTGAACGGACGCCCCATCTATGGCTGTGCCCAGGAAGACCGTCCTCGCTATGCGTCGTTTGTGGCAACCACCAACAATCCCCATCCGCTGACGGATGCTACAGGCTCGCGTCGTTACATCTGTATAGAGATTCCAAAGGGTATGTTCATCGACAACGCTGGCGAGATTGACTACGAGCAGCTTTATGCCCAAGTGCTCTATGAGTTGCGTGAGCAGAAGGCTCCCTATTGGTTCAATAACGACGAGGTGGCCCGTATCCAGCAATTGAATCAGGGTTATATGGAGCAGAAGGACATTGTGGAAATCATCAAGGTCTGCTTCCGCAAGCCTGAGGAGGGTGAGCGCGTCAAGTCGATGAACACCTCAGAATTACTAGGTGTCATTCAAGACAAGTATCCAACGGTTCCTGACACCATGAGCACAAGGGTCCGTCTGAGTCAGGCCATGAAGCTGCTGGAATACGACAGCACCAGTCGAGGCCACACCTCTTACTACAAGGCAGTACCATTGAAAGCAGCATGAAAAACAAATGATGATGACAGAACAGGAAATCTTCAAAGAGAAAGCCCTTAGCGGCTACACAGTTTGTTTTGCAGAGCAGTGCCCTCTAAAAGGGCATTGCCTGCACTATCTGGTGGGTCAGCAGTTGCCAGACTCACGGAGCACTTATCATTGCGTCAATCCGCGTTATCAGAATGTGGGCACAGAGCAATGTTCTCTATTCCGCCATTCGGCTAAGGTGAAGTTTGCACGAGGCATGATGCATATCTTCAACAACGATATGCCTCGCAAAGTAGAACCATTCGTACGCAACCATCTCATTGCCAGTCATTGCAAGACCTACTATTATGAGTATCGCAACGGCACGCGCCTCATCTCTCCTGCCATTCAAGAGGAGATTCGCAGTCTCTTCCGTGAGGCTGGCTGGAAAGAAGATGTCCATTTTGACAGCTATGTGGAGGACTATGACTGGTAATGTCTGAGTGAGGGGTCAGTGTAGGGTGAGTGTAGGGTCAAGAGCACCCTACACTCCTCTCAATCCCTTTATACATCGGCATTCCCAGCTACCAGAGTGTAGGGTGTAGGGTAAATCAATAAAAAAGCTATTTTTGAAGAAAAGCTGAACCTATTTGCCTGCTTGAGTTATTATTGCGAAAGTAATTATGAATATTCTTGGAGTATTTCCGATTTCTCCGAAAGTATCCTAAACTCACGATTTAGTCTTTTTCGTCATCTTTATCATATAACTTTTTCAAATATTCAACCCTGCCAGGGAATGTCGTATCGCCAAATGCAGGTGAACCATATTCAAATACTACCCGATGATTATAAGGGATATACCCAACATCATTCATATAATTTCTGTAGTTCTCTTCACCCATTGAATCTGGAAAGATTACAAAATAATAGGCACTCATGCTCACCCTCCGGAAACCGATCTCTATTGGTCCATTGTTTTCGCTGGGCACATATACAGAGAAACATCCTAAAGCATCCAAACGATTCTTCAGTTCTTTTAATTCTTTATCGTCGATTCCCATTTCCTTTTGCAGGCTTCTAATATTCACGCCATCTTCGAACTCCACATGATAATCATATCCATCATTGACTATACTGCGAGCATAATTGCACAGACTATCCAATTCTGTTTTGTGAGATTCGTAATAGGACTGCATGATGTCAGGATTACACCTGCGCTGTGGGTATTCAATGGCAAGAAACAGGAGAAAGAACACTATATTAAACACCGTAATACCCTGCGTTGCGAAATGTCTGAAACAGCTAAGTTTTCTTGAAGTGAATATGGTTATAAGCGCTAATGGGATAATAATCCAACCAACAATCATTAATACCCAAATCAGCAAGTAGTCCAACTTCCACCAAACCAGCAAGATAAAGGTGATGCCAAGCGATGGAAGAACATAAAAAACAGAGAAAACAACAGCTGCGACTTTATCAACAAAACTGTCACAGTTGCCAAATAGAGAATCTTGTTTCTTGCCCTTCTTCCTGTAAGCAAATACAACTGTCACTATTGCCAGAATCAAGCTCAGGATGATTGTTATCTCGAATCTGCTCATTGGTTATCTAGTGAGTAATTAATACTTTACAAAACGTTTAATCAGTAATTTGTATTTTCCAAGATAATATACCAACATAATCGTTGAGCCTAACATAGCCAGGGCCATATCCTTTTGAGCGTCCCACATATCGCCCTGTTGGCCATTATAGAAGTCAGCCTCCTCGGATGTCATCACAATGGTAAGCGTCCACTCAAACAGCTCATAAATCATACTGCCAGTCTGTATCATTAGCCAGGCCATGAGAACAGCCGTCAATGGTTTTTGGTGGAATAGGTTCCTGCATAAATATAGGAAATACGGGAACAGCGTGATGCCAAACGAGAAGTGTACAAGTCGGTCAAAATGGTTGCGCGGATCTTGGAAAAAATCAGCGTCTACAATACCAATGGCCGTACACCATTCTTTATAGGGAACGTAAGAATATATGTATCGTGCACCAATCACATGAAGCAGAGTAAACAGCACGATTCCTACAAATGCAGACATCGGCATGCAGTTCTTCCTTGCATCTATAAGAAGCGGTATCAGCAGAAGTACTGTTCCTGCATGTTGCAGAAACTGTTCATGCGGATAGATGGGGTTTATGCATGTGACGATAGTCGTTACAACAATGATTAGAATCAATATGAGTTTTGTCTTGTTCATCTCATTTCTTATTAAACCACATCCTGAATACAGGGTCTTCTAAATAGACGCCATCCTGGTCTGTTTCTATCAGTTCTCTGTCAAGCAAAGCCTCCTTGATGCGAGCGATGTTTGATTTACTTCCCAGATTGTATTCCTCCATGACGGCTTTGCTTCCGAAGTCAGAATGTACTCCATTACATACGGCACGCAAGAAATTTAGTTGATAGGAGGTCAGCCCCTGAAGTTGCTCCTGGAAAAGTCCTGAACATTGAGCCATCAGAGCCTCTATGCCATTCTTGAAATCTTGTTCTGTTGCCTCATCGTCAGTTTCAGCCAATACGTTCCAAGCCAATTGCTGAACGTATGAAGAGTAATTCTCAACTGTCTCGCAGATACGTTTTGCCAGGTCTGTAGATATTTTCTTTCCCTGATGTTCAAAACGCGATTGGATGAATGGTACCCAGTCTTCAGTAGAAATCTTATCCAGATACATCATCTCACCAAACTGATAGAATGGCATTTTCCTGTTTTGGAATAGTCTGGTCATTAAGTGTTTCTTGCTGCCAAACAAACAATATGAAACGTGCTGCTGATGCTGCCATACGCTGCGAAGACGCTTCTGGACTGTGACAGAATCAGGGAATTCGCCTATCTGCTGGAACTCATCGATACATACTACGATATGCTTGTCCTGCTCTTGAGCAATCAATTCAGGCAGTTGCAGTATTTCTTCGGGCTGATAGTTCTGAGGCGTGATACCAAGCGAGAGAGAATAATCTGACATTGGCTCTGGCGAAAAAGAAATCTTTGGCGTGAGTCTCACCAGAAATCGCTTGATGTTTTCAATAATTTGTTCTGATTTCGAAGCGGTCTCCTTCATGAGGACAGTTGCAAACCGATTATAGAAATCATACTCGCTTCTGCAATCATAGACGTCCATATACACCACCTTTATCTCAGGATTAGTGATTTCCGACTTGACCTTTTTCACTATCGAACTTTTACCCATTCTGCGAGGTGAAATCAGAATGACGTTGATGCCATTCTCAAAGTCCAGCTTCAGCCGTTTGGTTTCCTTTACCCTGTCAGTAAAGTTCACGCCCTCTACAGACATTCCGTATACAAATGCTCTTTCCATATAGATGTATATTTGCAGTTTTGCGTGCAAATATACACATAAATTTTGAAGTACACAAGTTTGTGGTCCACAAAGTTGTGTACCAAACAGGTATTTAACAATACGAGCTGTAAAATATAGCTGAGATAAACAAAGGTCACAGAGTGCCAGGCACAGTGTGACCTTTGCCCTGTGCCTTGCAGGGCAACAATGCAACAATATATAATAATAGGAGCAGAAATCGTTTCATGCTGCAAAGATACATGATTATATCTTAAAGCATAAGGGATTTCCCCTATAAACGATGGGGGAATTCCCTATACTATTGAAACTCAGAGGGTCAGTCCCCGCGAGTTCCAAAAAAAAATTACAATCGAGGAATATCTCGCAGTCCAAGATTCATCCCTCTGATTCTCATCATTCCACCTTTATAAATGAATACGTTCTACCTGATGCAGAATCATATCCAGCCCAACTTTTCCCATCAACAGACATGTTAACCTTATAAGTAAATGCATAATAACCATTATCAGTGTACATTGATATTGTTTGTTCTGAATCATTATAACTCCAATGAGCATTGGGGGCCTTTTTATCACCGACTATGACATTCGAATTAGGAGTATTTCCATTAACCACAGGTTCCATCGATACACTTACTTCTCTATCTATATTTTCTGCATTTCCACCATAATACATGTTTCCATCATTTTGTAATAATATGTATTTCCAATTTGAAGAGCCCATAGATGTTTTCCAGAGACCTATTAATTGTGTATTTACAGTTACATCATCATTGTCACTGCCACCACAAGCCATCATACCCATACAAAGGGGTAATAAAAACAGTAGGAAAAATTTGTTTACTTTCATAATTGTAAATGCATTAAGTTAATACTAAATTGACTCACTCTCGTTTGACAAGTCTGCATTAACTCTTGAGTAAAAAGAAAGCGCAGACTTCCGTCATACGCTACTCAGGCCTACCACAGCCCACAACATCTTATGCGGAAATCCACGCTTAGCGTGAACTCCAATAGATGTTGTTTTCTTGCTCTTTCATTTTTCGAGGTGGTAGTTCGAGTAGCGATTGAGCAAATATAAAGGTCGTGCTCTTATTGTGCGTCTGCCCTCTCATGAGCTAAACTAAAGATGCACGGTGCAAATATACGAATTATTTCTGAATAAACGAATAAAGTTGCGAAATAATTTGTATCTTTGCGGTACAATTGCTATGGATAGAGCAACGTTTGAAAGCCAAAAGCCATTTGCGTGCGAAAAGAAACCTTCGATGCAGCGACGCTGTGTAGATAACGACTACACGGCACGACGGATGTATATGATAACGATGGTGACAGAAGAACGGAGAACATTGTTTGGCAAAGTGGTAGGGCAAAGTGACGCCGTAGAGCCTTCAACAGAGGTGCCGCATATTGAACTGTCGCCATTAGGTGAGGCTGTGGCAGAGATTTGGCAAACGATAGGCAGCCATCATCGGGAGGTGAAAGTGGTGGCACTACAGATGATGCCTGACCATCTGCACGCCATCCTGTTTGTGAAGGAGCGAATGGAGAAGCCGCTGGGGAAGGTGTTGCTAGGCGTGAAGCAGGCCTGCAACCAGGCGTTTCGGGAAATGATGCCAGTGGAGTTTGTTGCTGTGGCACAGCAACACGCACAACAGAAAAGAGAGAACGGGCTGCTGTTTGCGAAGGGCTTTAACGACCAAATACTGCTGAGGGATGGACAGCTAGAGCGATGGATGAACTACCTAAAAGATAACCCACGGCGACTGCTGATGAAGCGGGAGAACCCTGATTTGTTTAGAGTGCAGAGGGGACTGACGTTCGCTGGCCTCAGCTTTTCAGCTATAGGCAATCGGTTTTTGTTGGAAAAGCCGTTGAAGATACAGGTGCAATGTTCAAGAAGCATTAGCGAGGAGGAGCTAAAAATGAAGATGAATGAATGCCTTCGTGCCGCAAGGCAAGGGGCAGTACTGGTGTCACCCGCTATCTCAAAAGGCGAGAAGGCGATTATGAGGGCGGCGTTTGAGGAAGGGCTGCCGCTGGTTTATCTGCAAGAAAATGGTTTTACGGATTTGGCAAAGCCTGGAGGTATGAGAATGGATGCTTGTGCCAGAGGGCAGCTACTGATACTAGCGCCTTGGGAGCATCATAATGAGAAGATAACTATTAAGCGCGGGCAATGTCTAGAGCTGAACGAGATGGCGAAGACAATTTGCGAGGGTTGAGCGCAATTATACAAATTATTTCCGAATAAATGAATAAAATTGCAAAATAATTTGTAACTTTGCAACATCTTTTTATTTAAAGCTATAAAACTATGGAAACAACATTAGTATTATTGAAGCCTGGCTGTGTACAGAGACAGCTGATTGGAGAAGTGGTTAACCGTTTTGAACGTCGCGGACTGCGCATCTCAGGAATGAAGATGATGCAGCTCTCTGACGAGATTCTACGCGAGCACTATGCACACCTCGTTGACAAACCCTTCTTCCTAGACTTGCAGGCCTCTATGCAGGCATCACCCGTCATTGCACTAGCTCTGACTGGCGTCGAGGCTGTCAAAGTGGTTCGCCAGATGGCTGGTCCAACCAATGGTCGCGAAGCTGCTCCTGGCACCATTCGTGGCGACTACTCAATGAGCAACCAGCAGAACATCGTCCATGCTTCTGACTCAGTAGAGAATGCTGCCATCGAGGTACGCCGCTTCTTCCGTCCAGAAGAAGTATTCGACTACACCGCTCATTCGCAGTGCTACGTCTATGGCAACGGTGAGTGCAAATAGGGTTACATTCCGTTTTGTTTAATGTGGAGCACTATTCTGTTTTAGTTGTATGACGAGAATATCAGTATCTGTGGGCTTCGTTCTGTAGAAATCAAGTTGTTAGAAGATTCCTGCTACATGATCGGTTCGTTCTCCTCTTCAAACACGCGGATGCGCTTCCTGATGGTATCGAAGTTCGGCTTCTTTAGCTTGCCCTGTTCATAGCGGCTGGTGTATTCGGTCATACTACGGATGCTCTGAGCCGGATAGCTGCCCTGTCCACTCAATAGGACAAGATGCTCTTCCGACTTAGGTGTGTAGCGACCGCTTTTCTCCAAAGTGATGATGTGGTGCCACTGGGTCTTTTTCCCTTTCTTGATGTCGAATGTAGCGGTAGCACCTTTCTTGCCGAGCATGAAGCCAACGGTGGTATAGTCGGTACTGTCCATCTCCCAGTAGTCCTTGTCCAAGGCATGCTCGTCAGCATCGGGCAGATAGCGGAAATCACCATCTTTGAACTCATACTTCTCTGGCACATCTTGCCACCCAAAACTGAGCATGATAAGCTCGGCAAATCCCGTCAGCGTCATGTTTGAGGGTAATTGCAACGTCCGCTCCACCTTCTCGGGAGCATCCGTCAACTCTATGCGCACGGTATATCGCTTAGCCTTTTCCGTCGTGTCATAGATGCTAAAGTCGTCATCGAAATCGTAAGGACCGTCATCCTCTTCGTCATAGTCTTCATCGCCATATCCCAATTGGCGGAACTCGTCCTCATCAGCCTCATACATGGCATGCGCATCGTGCAAGAATCCGTCCAAACTGTCGTATTCACAGTAGTAATACACCGATTCGTCGTTCATCGCCCGTTCCAATTCGTCGGCACCGTCTGTCAGAATCATCGTCGGCACATCCAACTCAGTAAAGAGTCTGCGCAACTGCGGCATCGTCTCCTTGATGTGAGCTGTAGCCAATGTCAGCGCATACTGTTCGATATTTATCGTCGATGCTCCCTTCTTGCAGATGTCGAGGCAGTGGTTCAGGAATTTCGTAATGATGGCCAATATGCGCAGCCGTTTCTCTGGATGGCGCAAATAAGTCCAAACAATAGCATTCAGCACTATGGATTTGGCATCGGGAATGATACCTTGCTCATAAAGGAAATCCTCAAGTGTGTTTAACTGGTCCTTACCCAACTGATAGACCACCGCTGACGGCCACTCCGTATAGCGCAGAAAGAAGTTATGGAAGAAATATGCATCCTGCCTTAACGCCTCCAGCACGAGGTCGAGGCAGTCTGTCATTTTGAGCCGTTCCATCATCCATAGTGGCCCGTATAGCTTCCATCGATTCTCATGACGATCTGGCTCGAAGCGCGAGAATAGCAGATACATATAGCCTCGCAGTTCCTCACGCTGCTGCTTTTGCGTCATTTTCATGTTCAGCCCGTCGCGCTCCACAAACTCACAAAGCTCCAGCTTGTCGTCGTCAGGCTCCACATGCCAAAATGGGGCGAGCCATTGCCAGTCAATCTCTTTGGCAGCTTTCGACGCATAGTCGGGTTTCTGATAAGTATAGAACTTCTCGTTCTCCAGCTCTGCTAAACCCGCTTCGCTCATCATCACTTTTTTGAACTGCTCACGTTCCTTCTCGCTCATGTTCTCCAGCATATCCTTCATCTGACTGATGAACTGGTAGAACTCCTCATTTGGGTCTTTTCCTTTTGTCATTTTATTTTAATGATGGTTTTTGGCGCAAAGTTAAGCAATCTTTTTGAGAAAGCCTACTATTATTTCAGAAAAAAAAACGTAACTTTGCAGCCTAAGTTTACAAATCATGGCAAAAAGACAATCCCTCAGAATGATTACCGGGTCCGACATCAGAGCCGGACACCCCACCAACAATAGTCACCAAACAGACTATTATTATACACGCTTAGCCAACCGACTGGCCGACTGTTTCAGAAAGCTTGACGTCGACTTCGGCGATAATACTGCAAGCGTCATACAATACTCTTCTGTCATCCTGACAAACTATATGGAGGACATCGTTGCCGACTGCGGACTATGGCGGACGTTCTCGTCATTGTGCCAACAACACTTGGGCATTCCGGTTCCTCTGTATCACGACGATGAAGAATACTATCCCGACGAACCATCGCTTGCCGCCATACGGTTCCTCGTCTGGCACGCCGCCAATGAAATGACCGATAATGTATATCATGCCGACACGCCACGCATCTGGAAAATGGCGCAGGCAGCCTACGACCTGTTGGATGAAGAATTCGAACAGGCTCCCATCAACGAACAGTTGGTTAGCGAAACCCATGCCAGATTAGGCTTGGCCAGCATGAATTTCGACTCGCTACGCACCACACTGAAATGGCTCTATAGAAGCTATCTCATACGTTGCTCAAAGACAGAAGAACTAATACAGATGCGTATTGAAGAAGCCGAACGGACAGGTATTATGCCTGATAAAGGCATGCACATGTACTATGCACAGACCCATTGCATCTTTGCCTACAAAATAGGCCCTTTAGCGCTCTATACCAAGGACTGGCTGGCTGCATTGATGCGTACCAAAGACATGCAACAAGAGGCTCAGGACGTAGATGCCATCGAAGTCACTACATTTGGAACGTGGAAGTACGACTTCAAAGACAACGAAACCCTTCATCTGGTAAAAACAGACGGTATGGAAATCGACATCCTTGCCGATGAACTGAACATGCCTAGGACGATGCTGCAGCAACACGACGGCTGCGGAGCTTCGTTCGTCAGATACCAAGGAGAATGGCATTTGAACGGCATCATGTACCCGATTAAGGGCCTTCATGAGAAATGGCAGAAGTTTTGCGAGGACGACCCCATGTACCAACGGCCCGGCACAAAGCCCCTGACAGCAGAGCATGCCCTGAAATTGACCAAGGGAAAGCGCATTGAATACTTCTCCGACTGCAACGCACTGAAGAAATACCTGCATGAAAACCTAAACTTTCCTTTTGAGTATCTGCACTTCGTCGATGAGAAACTCGACGGACAACCCGTGCTCTTTGTTGACGAAACCAGCAAGACGCACGTGCTGCAGTTTTTCTACGGATATGCACCCTGCATCGCAGACCCCGACAACCCCTTCTACGACCCAGAATATGCAAAGGAAGAAGTTAACGAAATGCTTCATGACACGTCGGTTAGCACTGCCCTCATGCAATACCTGCTCCGAAACAACTTTCTGCCCGACCTAAACGGCTCCACTCTTTTCTGTCATACGGCAACAGCGTCAGAAAAAAACTCCGACACACAGTTCTATCTGCGCTATCTCCGGCAAGAGAAATACTAACAGAAACAGATGAGGGTGAGGGGTAAAACATGGAACTGCCGACCAAAATACTTTCTTGTGCCGTCCTAAAAGGTCTGGAAGTACAGACTAAAAGGCAGCAAGGTACGGTCTATAGTTAAAACTGCGCCAGCGTTTGTTAAAACATTGACATTGTTTTATAAAACAAAGGGACTGTTTATTAAAACAAAGCCAATGATATATCTTTCTTCATAACCATCAAACTCATTTGCAGATGAGAGACGTCAGCCTAAAAAGAACAGACTGACGCCAACGACGGAGATGAAGGCGCCAATAATAGCTTTCCAGGTTATCTTCTCATGGAAGAGCCAATAGGAAGGCAGAAGGATGATGATGGGCGTCATAGCCATCAGTGTGGAGGCGATGCCAGCTGCCGTATATTGCACAGCCATCAGCGAAAAACCAACACCCACGAAGGGACCAAAGATGGTGGTGGCAGTAGCAACGGTGAGTCCTTTCCTGTCGTGCATAGCCTCGCGTAAAGGGGCCATTCCATCGCGAAAATAGAGCAATAGCGAAAAGCCGACGATGCCAGCAATACAACGGTAGAAATTGGCGCTGAAGGGCACCAGCCAGTCAGGCATCGCAGCTGACACTTCGTAATGGTCCATACCGATCTTGCTCAGCACTAGGCCCACGCCTTGACAGACAGCAGCTCCAATGGCGTAGAGCACCCCGTTAAGGGGCAATTTCAGGGACACCTTATGGTGCTCGCCTCTGCCCAACACGGAGATACTAATACCAAACAACGTCACCAGCATCGCTATGATACTCATCGCCGTCATCTGCTGCCCCAGCGTCACCCATGCCATCAGAGCTGCCGACAGCGGAGCCAGCGTCATGAAGAGCTGGCCATAGCGCGAACCTATTATAATATAGCATTGAAAGAGGCAGAAATCGCCAATGACGTAGCCCACCAATCCTGACAATAGCATCCACCCGGCTGCCTCTGCCGATACGCCTGTGGGTAACGGATTGCCCGTCACCACCAAAAACAACACCAGCGAGAACACCAGTGCCAGCGCCATTCGCAGCACATTCAACGTCAGGTTGCCCAGCCGCTTCGAGCCGAACTCGCTAAGCAGCGCCGTCGCCGTCCACGAGAACGCTACGCCTATCGATATCAGTTCGCCTAAATATGTCATCGTTTGTTTTTGTTTGGTCCTGCTATTATGCTCTATTATTCATAGTCGTCAATCACAGCGTTCATGAAGTCCATCATCGGCTTGGCAGCACGGAAAATCTGCTCCATTTCATCGAGCCAGCCGTCGCCCTCGAAGAACGATTCCGGCACCGCATGCCAGCAACAGTAGTCCTTCAGGCGCAGATAGTTCACGTGGGGCCAGTCTTTGGGAAAACCTGATGGACAGGTCTTCAACTTCGCCAGTCCGAAGCCCTGGGGCTGGTCCCAGCTGTCGATATTGGTCGGATCCTTGGTGCTGCTGGCCTCATCGCTGCCGAAGTATTTCAGAAATGCTTTGCTCTCCACACATTTGAGCCACTCAGCTGTATTCGCCATTATTTCGTTGCGACACGAGGTCAGGATGTTCGTCGGCAACCAGTAGTTGCCTACGGCCAGAAGACAATGGTCTGGCTCCAGATGGATATAGTAGCCGCCCCTCAATGCCTTTTTGCTCTTGGCATTGATATAGGCGCCAAAATGGTTCTTGTAAGGCGACTTATCGGCCGAGAAGCGCGTGTCGCGATAGAAACGATAGGTGCAGTCCTTCACCTGCACATGGGCTATTTCGGGGTCGAACGTCACAATACGCTCCAGCGCCTGCTGCACACCCCGTTCATACTCAGCCCTGACGGCCTCGTACTCCTTCTTGTGCTCCTGAAACCACTCGCGGTTATTATTGGCCATCACCTGGCGCAGAAATTTCAGTATTCTCTTCTGATCCATATCCTTCATTTGTAAATTTGGGCACAAAGGTACAAATAAAAATAATAACTACCACCATATCTTCAGAAAAGTTTGTTCCTTTACAGCCAGAACGAACGAGACGAAGAGGGGGTTTCTCGGGACGATGAGGGCCACGATGAGAAAGCCGTAAAAAAAACGAGGGGGTATCAGATGCCCGAGACCACAAAACGGGCTCCCTTGGTATATGTCTGGTCGAGGAAGAGGTCGTAACCCATTGAGATGGCAAGGCGACGGGCCAGAGGCAGGCCAATGCCCAGGCTATGCTCATTGGGCGAGAGACGGACAAAGGGATCGAAGATGCGCTCTGCATCTGAGGCAGGAATAACCGGACCTTCATTGCTGACTGATATGGCATAAGTACCGTCTGCATTGGCATGACAACTCATCAGCACAGTACCGCCAGTGGCATACTTGTCAGCATTGTCGAGCAGGCAGTTCAGCAGCTCCTGCAACAAGGGGTTGGTATTCACCATCACGTCGTCATCCACCTCAGTCTTAAACTCTGTGGTCAGCACGCGCTGCTTTTCTACAGCCAAGGGGTGCAGGTCGTAACTGTTCAGGATGGAGTGCACCGCTTCGTTGAGCCCTATTCTGTCTGGCTTAGGTGAAGGGATATCGTCGTTATAGATACTGAACAGGATGAGCTGATGGGCAGAGGTGGCCACACGGTAGGCAT
>JAFVHO010000167.1 GCA_017474485.1 Prevotella sp. | reverse complement strand
CACCGATAATCTTGCTGAGGTTGTCAAGGTCGTAGAAGGCTGCATAGCTGGGCAGGGTGTAGGTCTTGCTGCCGCCTTGAATGTGTTGGTCTGGACCCAGGGGGATGGCTGTGTGTGGGGTGATGCCACCATCAATGTTCTGCCAGTTTTCATTAGCCAGTCGGCCATGGGCCGTGGATATTTGGTACTTGAAACCTTCCGGGGTACGATAGACGCCGACGCCACAGCTGCCGCCGCCACTCTTCTCGCCGGCAATGAGCACGCCAGCCTCCTTGCAAAGGGCGGGGAAGAGGTTGCCGCAGGAGAACGAGCGAAAGCTGGCAAGCACGCAAAAGTTCAGGTCGTAGTGTACCAGCTGGTCCTGGGCGTCGAACTTGCCGTCGAAGTTACGGTCTACGTCGTAGTACCACACGGTGTTCTGTCCGGTGACGAGATTCTGGGCGCGCACGAAGCTCTGGTTGTACATCAGCGAGGTCATGGCTACCACCACATCAGACGAACCGCCACCATTCAAGGTCAGGTCGATGACAAAATTCTTCACCTCAGGGTCGTTGGCGGCTTGCTCGAGTGCGTCGAGGAAGATGGCCATGGGGTCTTTGGGTGAGGTTTCTACCGTTGGACGCGGCCCTTTTCCGCTATAGAAGTCAGCCCAGGCTTTTTTGTCGATGCCACTGAAAGAGTCGAACAGGCAGATGGCCGTATTACCTTTCTTGACGTAAGTCTTGCCTTGACCGAGAATGGCAGCGCGTTCAGGGTTGAGCATATAAACAATCTTGATGGCATATTCCATTCTCGGGTCGGCATATTCCTTTTTATAGCGCTCATACAGGGCTGGATATTCCTGAACGTAAGGATTTTCTTCGGTCATTGTCACATTATAGGACCAAGTCGATGTGTGGCCGCCATCCTGCAGATAGATGTTCATCAGGTCCATGGCATAAGCGTGGTCGGCAGTCTTTTCGGAGAGGAAATTCTGCTTGATGATGCGTCCGTCCTCGGTGGCCTCAAGGGTCTTGTCGAGTCCTACATCGCGGATGCTGGCTTCGTAGGGTGAACGTCCGGGCATACCGTAGAAGTGGTCGATGGCGAAGCAGAACTCGGCATAGTTGTAGGCGGCCATGTCGGGCGTACATGTCGGTTTGTCTTTCAAAATAGCTGTAATAGCGAAGGATTTCTCTACACTGGCAATGCTACCATCTTCGTCATCATCGCTGTCATTATCAACTACCACGACCGTTTCACCATTGCAAGCGGTGTTGTGGTTGTACATGTCGGAATAGAGGTCGGCCAGCGATGCGAAGGGGAAATATACCATCTGGCCGTCGCCCCGCAGGTTGATGCCGTATTTGCCGTAGTCGAAGGTGACGGCAGACGAACCGCCATCCAGCGTCTGATGGGAGAATCGGGTAAAGGGCATACCATCGAAATAGGCGTGCGGCATACCTGGCTGCACGCGGTCCATCAGGTTGGTGAATGCCATATAGTCGTCAAAGCTGCACGTCTCGTCAGCAGTATTCACCGTAGCCGTGCTGAACTGGTTCTGCAACTGGTATACTCCTGCACCAGTCTTCGTCACCTTGAACGTGCTGCCTGGCAGTACCACCTTCTGGAAGTCGGCCACAGAGATGTAAGGCACCGACGGCATATCCTCGTAGAAGCGGATAGCTACCGTGCCGTCTTGCTGTCCGCAACGGTTCACAGGTACTTGTTTCACGGTAAAGGCCGTCTGGTCGTCAGCCGGGTCACCAGTCGACGGCGTTACCACTGGATTGTCGATAATGTCAGTACACGATGTCAGCACCATGGTGACAGCGAGCACCGACTGGAGAAGATAAGAATGTTTCTGTTTCATTGTATATTCAGTTAAAGTTATTGTCTATTCCAACTTGGCCAAGCGTAAACCCACGGCCTTTCGACTGCAAAATTACGAAAAAAAAACGAGCCAGCCAAGAAGTCTGCCCGTTTTTTCAATGCATTGTCAATATCCTTGCCTCACCATCGAAAGCACAGATTTCAGCAGCCAGTCTGTTCAAGTTGTGAAAACGGCTGTAGTCACTATCGGAAGGGACACCGTTCACGCCATCCATCATGTCAAGATCCCAAGGGGCCAGAATCAGCAGAGCACCACCAGCACAGGCGTCAAAGCGTTGTCGCTCGGGTTTCCAAAAAGGACCGATGGGCTCCTTCTGCAAGTGTATCAGCGGAAAACCTCTTTCCAGGCATTCCTTCTTCATCAGCCGTTCACCACCAGAGATGCCAGGAGTAACGATGACGGTACCTCCCTCAAGAATAGCCGTTTCCCATTGTCGGCGATCATTGGCATAGTCGACCGTTTCCTCGTAATGTTGACCAGTGACAGGATGACGGCGATGGCATAGCACCTGTATCTTCCGTGCCCATCGTAGCAGGAACAGATTACCAAAGGCACCATAACTGCGATTACCGATACGCACATGCAGACAACGACGCATCACGTCCGGCAACATCTTGCGCAATAGTGCACGGCGAGGGTTGTCGTGGACGTAAGCTATCATCGCCTTGCGGTGACGTTCGTCAAGACAAACGGTGTCGTCATAGTTATCATCAAAAAGCGGCTTACACCCCCTGTCCACCAATGCGTAGTACTCCTGACGTTGCTTCTTCGAGAGGCTCCGTATCAGTGCTCCCTCGTTGCCATGGCGCAGCGCCTTCTCGCGCAGCCATTCCGGTATCCCCGCCCCCTCTAAATCGACCGATATCGGGCGATTAACAGACGTTTCCATTCCCTGCAGCCTCTGCCATTGACTGGTACACACAGCCTTAAACGCCTGAATAATATCACCAAGGCTCCACTCCATAGGTTCCAACACCTCTATGACACCATGAAAGTGGTCGGGCATGCACACACAAGCATGCACCACCACCCTGTTTCCATGGACGGCCTGAGCCTCCTGCGTCTTCAGCCACGTCTGTTCCACCACCTCTCCAAGAGGCGTAAGCGTCAGAATGTCGCCACCTTTCAACGCATCCCTCCCCTTGTCCGAAAATTGCGAAAGCAATGGTTCGCGACCACTTACCACCAGCGTGATGAGGTAAGTGCCACGACCATAGTAATCATGTCCCGCATTACGTGGACGATAAGTCGATGTCACCATTCTGCTTGCAAAGATAGTCATTATTCTTCAGAATCATTCGAAAACAATAAAAAAAAGAACAAACACTGTAGCAGTTTTATCAAACATTGACGTCGTTTTAATATCCTATTTCCATTCCCGGTTTTGCTCCGATTTAGGTCATAGGTTCCTCTATCCTTGCTCTACCCTTGCTCATGGGCTGCTCATGGGCCTCTCATGGGATGCTCTATACTTGCTCTATGCGAGTTCAGTGTCCAAGGGTTGTAGCCAAGGTGATTAAGCCATCCTTACGACATAAAATTCCACTTTGCTCCCCCTTTGTCGCAAAATGAGGATCCTGTCGCAACAACTTCGCAAAGAAATTGCTTCATTTCTTAAATCACTTCGGGTTCGCAGCGATTGCGAGCCCGAAGTGGTTATATTATAATGAGGTCTCAGTTAGTTTTCTTAATACATAATCATTGTCGGCTTTCCTGATTAAAAAAGCTACATGAAGGTATAAAAATGCCTGCCAGCAATGTGGCTACATAGTTTAGTTAATCACCTTCACCACCCTCAGGAGTGGGATCCGCTGGGGTTCCCGAACCACTATCACCATTACTACCTGCTAACAACGCAAAATGACTCTTTAGTTTGATCACTTTCACTTTTGGATTTTCATAATATCTTTTTTCCATAATTATGAATTGTTTTAACGAATGAATACCTTTTTACCGTCCTTTATATAAATACCTTTTTTAGGATTCTCTATGCGCTGTCCGTTAAGATTGTAATAACGTCCCGCATTCGGACTTTTGCTCATGATGTTGGCAATGCCTGTTGCCTCGTCCGCCACCTCTATACGCAGTTCTGGTGCTGACATCGTAGTCCAATCTGTGGGTACTCGCAGATAAGCCTTATTAACGCCAACCGATGCCGTACCATCTGAGGGTCGAAATGCGCCATCCTTCAAAACGTAGTTGGTATATCCTTCAGAGGTGGTCGGCAATGTCTTCTGGACATGTGAACCTACCAACATATTGTTGTAGTGGAAATTTGTCTTGCTGTAGGGAATCTGATAGGTGCCCGGAGTTCCCATAATCATAATACCTTCGTTAGCAGGTACATGTTCGACACGCATGATCCACACCACATACGCTTCTGGATCGAAACCAACAGCAATATAAGCTTTCAAACCTGTGATTTCCCTGAAGTCAAGATCCATACTAGGACAATAGGTGCCACCAGTTACCTTTGCTAGAGTAATGGTCTCGGTGGGAATAGGTATCTCAAAGGTCGTTGTCGTTTCAGCCAACCAATTTCCATTTGGGTCAAGTAGTGTCACATGGAGATCGTGAGTGCCTATAGACCACCCTTCTGCATCTAGTTCAATATCATCTTCAGTCAAGTCAAAGATTTGAGCATTTTCTTCATCATCGTCAATCCATATCTTGCAGGATAGTGTTAATAATTGCAGTTCATTCATATAAAAATATTGAGTATGAACTGGCGATGCTTCACCTGCAGCGTTGAATGTCTGGTAGTGTACGGAATGTGTACCGATGTTCAGATGACTGATGTCAAGATTGATTAACCCGTTTATCGTTGGAGCCGTCTGTACTGTCGTCTCATCGTTATCATACCAGTAACGTGCTGTTGCCGTCTCAGTGTCAGCATCCTTAGCAATGAAAAAATACTGGGTATGGACGGGACTCCATTTCTCTCTAACATCAAGTCCTTGTAGATGCAGCGCATGCACTGTACCCTTTGCCAAAGTGCTGATACTAATTTCTATAGCCGTTTCACCAGTAGTCGATCCCGTCTGAAGTGTAGCGAGATTGTTGTCAAACCAGTAGCGGTAGCTATATGCTGTCTGTCCTCTTGCCACACTGACAAAAACAAAAAGCATGATAAACCCTATAATTCTACTCATACTCCTTTTACTCTACGTTAATTTTCACGTTAAGCTTGCCATTCGAGTGAGTACCAATCACATCGAGCGTTTTCACTAGAGGATAGCTGGGAGTTTCGTCGTATGGATACATACCGCCATAGATGCCCACCTGTGTGCCATCTGTACCAAGATAAGTAGAGGCAGCTGATTCTGTCAGTTGATAAGGACTATAAGCTTGTTCATTCATATCCCTTGGATTCCCGACAATTATATTTTCCCATGAATCAACATACCATGAGTTGGCAAAGCCAGAAGCATCGTTTATCACCAAGCAATGGGTACTCGTACTTGAAGCATCAAGACTCCATGAGGAACTTGCCCAATCGATAATGCTATTTTTGATAGATGAATATTTCATATCATATCCTCCCACCAAAACACAATTCTGGATATCAAAGTGACTATTTTCATTACGTGAAACACCTAATTTACTGTTCTGGCAAGTGATGTTGGAGTTCCCCCTAGCTTCCACTTGGCCATAATTCGTTCTACATTGAACAATGGTGGCATTACAATTGGTAATAGAAATAGATCTTTGCCACAAATGAAATAGGCACTTCGAAATAACGACTCTTTCTGTTCCATCCGTACCGGTTATTGACACGCCTATACTACGACTACTATTTCCAAACTGCAACCCCTCAAGATTTAGAGTATAAGCGCTTCCATGAGGTATTGTAAATGTAATATATGAATTCAATATGGTCTTACCGATGCCTTCACCTCTAAGTGAGATGACCTTCGTAATATCACAACTGTTGAACTCGCCTGTTGACAGGGTAATAATATCACCGTCTACGGCCGCCGTATGAGCCGAAGACAAAGCATCAATACCATAGAACGCCTGAATATTAGAGCCGTGTTGCAAAGTGGCAACTAAACTACTTTGTGCAAATGTTCCCATCGAACAACTAAGAGCAATTGCCAAGAAAAGAATCATTTTCTTCATAATCATTGTTTATAAATAATATCCTGCCTATAAACACCTCTGATTCAGCAATAGTTTTTTGTTTTCAATATAGTAACATTATACATAGAAAAAGGCGTAGGTGTCTGTTTCTTTGCCCATCCTGGCATAACAGGCCTTCGCATTGCCCTTCCCACACAGGATAGACAACGCAGATAGCCCACGCCAGCACGTACTATATAGATAAGTATATAGAAACGTATCTAACGTAGACGTCTCGTTGCCATCTGTCTGCTGTGGGATTGACGAGTTTGCGAAGTTCGTTATGCACAACGACAGACGTTCGAAAACGTCTTTGTCATATATATAACCGCTCGCTTACCCTCTCTTGGGGTCGCTCAGCCATTGGCCGCTTGCATCAAACAAGTACGAGCGATGCTGCAAAGATAGTAAGAAAATCTGAACTTTCCAAACTTTTGAGGAAGAAAATCAATAATTGGATTTCAAAGCGTTTGATTCCTTCAAGTGAGTGGAATTTTAGTCCGTCCCGACGGACTGAGCGCGAACCTTCGTTGCGGTAATCGCGAATAAACGATGAAACAAATACTATTGAATGCAAAAAAACGACGCATTGACCAAGATGCTTTCGTTAGATAATAAAAGAAAAACAAGGTTTTCCTTTGTGCCTTGAAAAAAAATATCCCCTATTTATTTGGAAGTTACAATAATAATCCCTATCTTTGCCCCTGTAAATATCGGTATATGACAAAATATGATTCTGACACAATTAACAAAAACAAGATATGAAAACAAAACCATTTTTGACGTTACTGTTGTTGTGGACCATGATTGTAGGAGCTATGGCAGAAGAGCGTAGCACATTGTTCGTCCATCTGAAGGATGGCACCATAGTGCAATTCACATTACCTGTGCAGAAACCTGTGTTCAGTTTTATGCGTGGCATGATGAAGGTCGCCTTTCAAGAGAACGGTGATGAGGACTATGTATCTTTTGAGCGCGACCAAGTAGAAAACCTGACAATAGGGACAACTGATGCCACCGCCATTGAAGACGTGAAGAGCGATGAATGCCAGCGTATCAGTTTCAATCTGACCAGTGCAGGTGTCGTGCGTATAAGCGGACTCCAACTTTCCGATCGCCTGCAAGTGTTCAGTATCGACGGCAGAAGCGTCAGTGCAGTGGTGAGTCGTAATGAGGGCGAGGCTACTATAGACCTGACTCAGCAGCTCCGTGGCGTCTATATCGTGAGTGTGAACCAGCGTTTTTCCTTTAAACTGATGAAGCCATGAAGAAACTGATATTATCCTTTGCTGTGGCGTTGCTTTGTGTGCCTACTACAGCTCAGCAATACATCATTATCAATAATGAAACGCCTATCTTGGTTTCCGATGTGGATAAGATTACCTACGAGCAGGACGAACAATTTAGTTCACACTTACTTCCTGCCGTCTTAGCGGCTGACCCCAAGGCACGGCTCTTCAGTGGGGCTTTGCAGGAAACCGGCATGGCAGAGATGTTATGCAACTACGAATATGAGTACTATCCTCCAAAGGAGAACTATTCTATTATGACTGGTACTTGGGAGCCCATAGTGTATTATTACAACACTAACCGCAATAAGATGTTCACTATGTTTGTGGAGACAGACAACGTATTGGCAGCACAGGGCATTAATAGCATTGACGATCTGAAAGCATACGCCAAGAAGGTCTACGATGCGGTCTATCCTGAGGATGCTGACATTAGCGACCCCAAAGATTCTCGCAATTCGCTCAATCGTTTTGTGGCTTACCACATCCTGCCTTTTGGCTGCAACTATTGGAATCTGACCTACTATGACGGGAAACAGACAGATAAGGTCATAGATACCGATATGACCGATATTGCTGCGTGGTATGGAACACATCTGTCCCATGCCTCGCTGAAGTGCAGTTACCCGATGGGCGCCGAGAGCGGCATCTATCTGAACCATCGTGGACTGAAAGACGGTCCTGACAAATATGGTAAACAAATACGCGGTGCAAAGGTCGTGCCTGGTGACAGCAACGATAGTGACCCGTTCACACATCAAGCGTTCAACGGCTATTATTTCTACATCGACCGCATCTTAGCCTACGACAAGGCGACACAAGAAGACGTGTTAGGTAGTGAGCTCTGGCGCGTGGACTTCAAGGCCCTTTCACCTGATATTATGAATAATGCAGAGGAGTTGAGAGGCAACTTTTTGGTTTATGACGACAACCATCCGGAAGACGCCAGGAATGGACGGAACTACGCCTATGACTGGAACTGCTTGGAGAACATCACAGCCGAGAATATGAATGCACCTTTATTGATTCACAGGGCAGTTTGTTACTATCCTACCTATCTTTGTGACATAGTCCGTTTGCCTGGTGATGGTGGAAGCATCACCATCAAGCTGCCACCATTGCCTGCCGGAGAATGGGAAATAAGAATGGGAACCAACACCCAGAGTTATCGTCCTACACTAAAGGTCTATCTGAATGACCAAGTGGCGATAGAATCGCTCGACCTGACTCAGATTTACGATGAGTCAGATTATCCCCAAAAAATGAAAGCTCCTGTTGAATGCAGGTTTAATAACGGCGGTTCTGGCAATTGGGCAAGCATCTCAGAATATTACGACAATGTCAGATACCCGTTGGGCAGGATAACGACTGACGGGAAATCAGACAACTATTTGAGGATAGAGTGCCTGTCGGACGGCGAAAAAGGGGACAGATATAATTTAGATTTAGACTATTTTGAGTTCGTTCCTAAGCCGATTTACGATAACGAATAAATAAGGAGGAAACAAGATATGAAGACAAAAAGTATCCTATTCGCTATAGCCCTCATGGGTAGTATGACTTGCTCCTTGGCTCAGGACGTCACCATTCTCCACATGAAGGACGGCACCACACGCCGCTTCACCAACGGATCGAAAGAAACTACGAGCATCCGTTTCTATGAGTATGAGCCAGAGACCGACACGCCCCATTTTACGATGACACACGATACGGGCTATCAGTCTACGTGGGATGTCAACCAGGTCTGGACAATCGACGGGAAATTTGTGGTGGGACTGGCTTGGCAGAGTGACATTCCCGATAACTTCCATGCTCGTCATGGTGTATGTCTGGGTACAAAGCCGGGGATGACGGTAGATAATTGTGACTATAAAACTTATGCCACTGATTTGGATGAATATAGGTATCCCGGCTGTCACTACATGGTGATTGGTGAAAAATGGGAAAAATACATGGATATACCTATCAACATGGCGAACAAAAAGACGTATATTTACATTGATGACGAAAATAGTAACCGTCTCATCATACCATTGGAATTAGGACAGACCTACTATTACCGCACTTTTGCCGAGTGCCAGGTGGAACGGAACGGCCAAAAGGAGACAACTGTGATGTATAGTACAGAACGAAGTTTCAGAGTGCCCAGGCTGATGGCTGATTTCGGCTATGCCAATCCTGCCAAATTCTCCGACGAAGCCGTTGATGCCTTTGCGAAGCATTTCCCCGAAGATGTGACGCCCCCTACTTGGGAACAGATGAAATCGCTCTGGAATCAATGGCTGTTGACCGAAGAAGCAAAGCAAATAGACCTCTCGCCATACATTGCTTCTGAATCATTCGACGACGGCATGGGATATCATATCACCCACATCCCCGATGAATTCTATACCTGGATGATTAACCGTGAAATCGTCATCGACCCCATGGATGGAATATTTGAAGTGTCTACGTATGATAATTACGAAACTATGTCAGCGGAACCATCAGTAAAGCCGCTATGGGTCAGCGATGTCGATGCATCTTGGGGGGTACCTAATAACAGATATGTTCGTTTTGAACCCCAAAGGACCACGATGAATCATAGTGTAACCTATCGCAGTGACGAGGTTGTTGCTGGTGTGCCGTACGATGTCATCATTGTGTTTGCTCCTGAAACGGTAGATTCATCACAAATACCGACCAAAATTAATGTAAATGCCAATGCCGTAGGTAGTCAATCCAGTCAACAGCTGGCGAGCAAATTGGAGATTCCTGCCAACGAGACTACCACTATCCAACTGGCTAATGACTATCGAATTACTTCGATGGGCATGGACTTGACTATTATGACTAGTGTATCGACACGTGAGTTTATTCTAAACAAGTTTAACCGCATCATGCGTATTGCAGATATTCGGCTCATACCCCGACCCTAGCACATTGTTTTTTGTGTAAAATTCAGTCCGTCGGGACGGACTGCCAGTCCGCAGCCGACGGATTGATCGCGAGCCTTCGTTGCGGTAATCGCGAATAAACGATGACTTATTTTTTGGGGATGCACAAAGGGGTGAGGGCACGTGAGGGTAAGCGATTCTCCCTCACGTTTTTCGCTTCGAGCCCTCACGCCATTTTGCGATGGGAATGAATGTGGCATCGCATTCAAAATGTGGCGTTGCAATCAAAAATAAAAGAAAAACGGTGTTTTCTTTTGTACTTTGTGCATTTTTTTGTACCTTTGCCACGTATTATGTGATATTTAAAGATAAATATGAACGTTTTAGAGCTTAGTGAACAAGAGATTGGCAGACGTGAGAGTCTGCAGCAGCTGCGTGCAATGGGCATTAATCCCTACCCTGCCGCAGAATTTCCAACCAATGCTTTCTCGACGGAAATCGTAGAGAGCTTTCAGGATGATGCCGAGCCCCGTGAAGTTAGTATAGCCGGCCGTATGATGAGCCGCCGCGTCATGGGCAAGGCTTCGTTTGTAGAATTACAGGACTCCAAAGGTCGCATCCAGGTATATATCACTCGCGACGACCTCTGCCCCGGTGAGGACAAGGAGTTATATAATACAGTATTCAAGAAGTTGCTGGACATTGGCGATTTCATTGGCATTAAGGGTTTCGTGTTCCGCACACAGACGGGCGAAATCAGTGTACATTGTAAGGAGCTGACCCTTCTGTCGAAGGCCTTAAAGCCCCTACCTATCGTAAAATATAAGGACGGTGTGGCTTACGACAAGTTCGACGATCCTGAACTGCGTTATCGCCAGCGTTACGTTGATTTGGTTGTCAACGAGGGCGTGAAAGACACCTTCCTGAAGCGTGCCACCATCATCCGTACCCTGCGTCGTATTCTCGATGATGCCGGTTATACGGAGGTTGACACCCCTATCCTGCAAAATATTGCCGGCGGTGCCACGGCCCGTCCATTCATCACCCACTTCAATGCGCTGAATCAAGATATGTATATGCGTATTGCCACCGAGCTTTATCTAAAGCGTCTTATTGTAGGTGGCTTCGAGGGCGTTTACGAGATGGGCAAGAACTTCCGCAACGAGGGTATGGACAAGACCCACAATCCCGAGTTTACCTGCATGGAGTTATACGTCAGCTACAAGGACCTGCTTTGGGGTATGACATTCACCGAAAATATGCTGGAGCAGATTTGTACGGCTGTCAACGGTAAGCCTGAGGTTGAGATTGATGGTAACATTATTTCATTCAAGGCACCTTTCCGCCGTTTGCCTATCCTCGATGCCATCAAGGAGAAGACAGGTTTCGACTGCGACGGCAAGACAGAAGATGAGATTCGCCAGTTCTGCCTCTCTAAGGGCATGGATGTCGACGAGACTATGGGTAAAGGTAAGCTGATTGACGAACTCTTTGGCGAGTTCTGCGAGGGCTCATTCATCCAGCCTACCTTCATTACCGACTATCCTGTGGAGATGTCGCCACTGACCAAGATGCACCGCTCAAAGCCCGGCTTGACCGAGCGTTTCGAACTGATGGTAAACGGTAAGGAGTTGGCCAATGCCTACTCTGAGTTGAACGACCCCATCGACCAGGAGGAACGTTTCGTTGAGCAGATGAAGTTAGCAGACAAGGGCGATGACGAGGCCATGATTATCGACCACGACTTCCTACGTGCCCTGCAATATGGTATGCCTCCCACGTTCGGTATCGGTATTGGCATCGACCGTCTGGTCATGTTGCTTACTGGTAAGTTCACCATTGGCGAGGTCATGCTGTTCCCACAGATGAAGCCTGAGAAGAAGATTCCTCAGAGCACCCCTGCTGAGTGGGCCGAGATTGGTGTCAGTGAGGAGTGGGTTCCCGTGTTGCGCAAGGCTGGTTTCAACCTTGTCCAAAACATCGCGACTGAGAAGCCCCAGGGGCTCCAACAGAAGATTGGCGACATCGTCAAGAAATACAAGCTCGACATGCAGAAACCAAGTGTAGACGAGGTCGCTGCCTGGATTACTAAAGCGAATGAATAATATTTAGCAGCGGACTACAGGACTAACAGGACCCAATGCACAAAAAAAAGTCCTTAAGTCCTGTAGTCCGTTGCAAAAAAATAAAAAGAGATGTACGACTGCGGTAGAATAGCGATTATTGGTGGCGGCTCTTGGGCAACGGCCATTGCCAAGATTGTGGTAGGGAAAACCCATCACATCGGATGGTATATGCGCCGCGACGACCGCATTGAAGATTTCCAGCGGTTGGGCCACAATCCCGCTTATCTGCAGAGCGTGCGTTTCGACATCAACGAGATATTCTTCTCCAGCGACCTCAACAAGATTGCAGAGCAATACGACACGCTGGTGTTTGTCACGCCATCGCCCTACCTCAAGAGCCACCTCAAGAAGCTCAAGGTACGCCTGCGCGATAAGTACATCGTCACTGCCATCAAGGGTATCGTACCCGACGAGAACCTCGTGTGTAGCGAGTATTTCCATCAAGTTTACGACGTACCCTACGACAACATAGCCTGCATTGGTGGTCCTTCGCATGCCGAAGAGGTGGCGCTGGAACGACTCAGCTATCTGACCATCGGTTGTGCCGACCGTGACAAGGCCCAGGCCTTTGCCGACATTCTCAGCAGTCCGTTCATCAAGACTAAGACGTCAACGGACGTGATTGGCATCGAGTATTCATCCGTGCTGAAGAATGTCTATGCCATTGCCGCTGGTATATGTAACGGTCTGAAGTTTGGCGACAACTTCCAAGCTGTGCTGATGGCCAATGCCGTGCAGGAAATGGGACGCTTCCTGAAGGTTATCCATCCTTTGGAGCGCAACATTGCCGACTCGGTATATATGGGCGACTTGCTGGTGACAGGCTATTCGAACTTCTCGCGCAACCGCACCTTCGGTACGATGATTGGCAAGGGCTACAGCGTCAAGTCAGCCCAGATCGAGATGGAGATGATTGCCGAGGGTTACTTTGGCACGAAGTGTATGAAGGAAATCAATCGTCACTGCCACGTCAACATGCCCATCCTCGATGCCGTCTACAATATCCTGTACGAACGCATCTCGCCGCAGATTGAGATCAAACTGCTGACAGACTCGTTCCGCTAAACAACACAGAAATTCATTTACATTCAAACAAACTATACGTATTATGAACAACATCAAACTTGACATCACAAAGGCTGCTTGCTTCCTGGAGGCAGGCGCTGTGAAGGCTTTCGAGCCAAAGGTAAAGGCCGCACAAGAGGCTTTGGAGAACGGAACATGTCCTGGTAACGACTTCCTGGGGTGGCTGCATCTTCCTACAGAGATTACACCCGCTTTCCTCGACGAGATTATGGCTACGGCCAAGGTGCTGCGCGACAACTGCGAGGCTGTGGTTGTGGCTGGCATCGGTGGGTCTTATCTGGGTGCCCGTGCCGTCATCGAAGCCCTGAGCAACTCGTTCGGTTGGCTGATTCAGGACGGTAAGAATCCCACCATCCTCTTTGCCGGCAACAACATCGGTGAGGACTACCTGTTCGAACTGACAGAATATCTGAAGGGCAAGAAGTTTGGCGTTATCAACATTTCGAAGTCAGGTACGACTACAGAGACCGCTCTGACCTTCCGTCTGCTGAAGAAGCAATGCGAGGCCCAGATGGGTAAGGAAGAGGCTAAGAAGGTCATCGTAGCTGTGACGGACGCTAAACGTGGTGCTGCCCGTACTTGCGCCGACAAGGAGGGTTACAAGTCGTTTATCATTCCTGACAACGTGGGCGGCCGCTTCTCTGTGCTGACGCCAGTAGGTCTGCTGCCTATTGCCTGCGCAGGTTTCGACATCAAGCAGTTGGTAGCCGGTGCCCAAGACATGGAGAAGGCTTGCGCTCCCAGCGTACCTTTCGAGGAGAACCCTGCCGCTCAGTATGCTGCCGTTCGTAACGCACTCTATGGCAAGGGCAAGAAGATTGAGATCATGGTGAACTACCAGCCTAAGCTCCACTTCGTCAGCGAGTGGTGGAAGCAGCTCTACGGCGAGTCTGAGGGTAAGGACAAGAAGGGTATCTTCCCTGCCAGTGTAGACTTCACTACCGACCTGCACTCAATGGGTCAGTGGATTCAGGACGGCGAGCGCACCATCTTCGAGACGGTCATCTCTATCGAGGAGCCTGAGAAGAAGCTGCTGTTCCCCAGCGACGAGGAGAACCTCGATGGTCTGAACTTCCTGGCTGGCAAGCGTGTGGACGAGGTGAACAAGATGGCTGAGCTCGGAACCCGTCTGGCTCACGTCGATGGTGGCGTGCCTAACATTCGCATCAGCGTTCCCAAACTGAACGAATACTACATCGGTCAGCTCATCTACTTCTTCGAGATTGGCTGCGGCATCAGCGGTAACGTACTGGGTGTCAACCCATTCAACCAGCCTGGCGTAGAGGCCTACAAGAAGAACATGTTCGCCCTGCTCGACAAGCCCGGCTACGAAGAAGACAGCAAGGCCATCAAGGCTCGCTTGGCAAACGAATAATTTTTAGCAGCGGACTACAGGACTAACAGGACTATGCTGCGCAAGGTATAGCAGAAAAAGAAAAAGTCCTTAAGTCCTGTAGTCCTTGCAAAAAACAAATTGATGAACGAAGTAATTAAGAAGTGTTTAGAGAAGCACGGTTTTGAGCAGTTTTGCCCGAAAGCCGTGCTTTTCGATATGGATGGCGTCATCTACGACTCGATGCCCAACCACTCTGTATCGTGGCACGATTCGATGAAGGACTTCGGACTCGATATGCCATACGAGGGCGCCTATCAGTATGAAGGCATGCGTGGCGTAGAGACCATCAAGACGCTGGCCCGTGCACAGTGGAACAGGGAACTGTCTGACGAGGAAGCCAAGAAGATGTATGCCCACAAGGCCGAAGTCTTTGCTAATCAGTGTCAGCTGACGCCAGCACGCATCATGCCTGGCATCAAGACGCTGATGCAGCATATCAAGGACAACGGTTGGAAGATATGCGTGGTGACGGGCAGTGCCCAGCATGCGCTGCTCGACAAGTTGTTGATTGATTTCGAGGGATTGCTCAAAGAAGAATTGATTGTGACGGCTTTCGACGTCAAACACGGAAAGCCCAATCCAGAGCCCTACCTTATAGGCATGCAGAAATGTCGTGTAGAGCCCTTCGAGACAATGGTTGTCGAGAATGCACCCTTAGGGGTTCGTGCTGCCGTAGCCGCCCGCTGTTTTACCATTGCCGTCAATACAGGTCCCTTGCCTGACGAAATGCTTCAGCAAGAAGGTGCCAACCTTACATTTCCTCGGATGACAGCTCTTGCTCAGACATATCACCAGTGGTATCCATCTGCGTATCGCGCTGAATAGTCAGCTCACCCATACGCGACAGCTTTACTATCAAGGGGATATACTCATCGTCAGCTTGAGGATGACTGACGCTGGCGGCAAACACGAGGAAGTCGCCCTCAGCCTTGTCAAAAACCAGACCTTCAAGGATGCCGGTCTTGCTATAGTCATCGTCCAGATAATTCAGGAAGTCGGTCTTGGTAAAGTTGTGGCTATAGAACTGACTGCCATCAGCACGAAGCACGCTGACTGAAATGATATTATCGACAAACTTCTGCCCCGTCTCGTCCTTCACCATCGGCAGCGAGTCACCTGGCTGGCGATGCACAGTCACCTTATACTGCTTGCCAATCCATGCCACCTCACGTCTGTCATCATATTCCTGCATACGCTCTGGCGTCTGAGGCATCACTTTCTCCACACGCCGGGTGATGATGTCCGCACTCTTCTTCTTCTCACCGCAGGCAGCCAACGACAGCAGCATGCCGGTTGCAATCACCACGAATAAACTTTTAGTCATTTTCTGATTCATTTTTAGTTTATTGTTTGCAAAGGTACGAAATATTTCGTAACTTTGCAAGCGTTATGGTACAAAAAAAGATGTTTTCCTACCGTTTTGTCAGCATGTTCATGCTATCTGTTGCAGTTATGTTGATGGCCTGCGGACAGAAGACGGAACCCGAAAAGCCGTCGGAGCCCGTCGTCATTGACACGATTCCCCAGATGGTGATGCAGATTCAGCAGTGTTCACGGTTGTATACCACCGAAGTGAAGGTACACAAGATCGTTACCCACGATGACGTGGTGCGACTGAAAGGCAACCTGTTGAACAAGCAGTTCAATATTCCTCTACCCTTGGGCGACCGCAAGATAGCCATCCCCATGGATGCTACGCTGAAAGCCTATATAGACTTCAGCGAGTTCGACGAAAGGAGCATCGAACGCGACGGCGACAAGATTACCATTCTCTTACCTGACCCACAGGTAGTGCTTACCAGCTCGAAAATCAACCAAAAGGAAATTAAAGAGTATGTCGGCATTGTCCGTGCACACTTTAGCGACAGCGAGATGAGCAACTATGAACAACAAGGTCGCTTAGCCATCATCAACAGCATTCCCGATATGCATATCATTGAGACAGCGCAGGCCAATGCCGCCCGCGTGCTGGTACCCATGATTGTGCAGATGGGCTACCGCGAGGAGGACATTACCATTGCTTTCCGCAAGAATCTGACTATTACCGACATCATCAAACGGACCATGGGAAATTGAGAAATTGAGAAATTGAGAGAATGAGAGAATGAGAACTTTTCGAGCAGCGAGCGCCAACATGCTTGCATGATTGGCCGAGTCGTGAGAAAAGTCTGCAAAGCAAAATTGAGATATTGAGTATGATGAACAAGCATATTTTCGACAAGATCAAACACGGTAAGGCCATCCTGATTGCTGCAGGCGTCGTTGTTGCCATCATCGTCCTATGGTGGTTCATACGCGGCGTGCAGCAGACAGAGATCACACTTGAGGCCGACCAGCATATCGACATCACACCCCAGCAGATTGAGAGCATCCGCGCCATCGGACAATGGGAATTCCTGGCTATCAGCAATGAGGAATTGGTCGACACGACCCGTAAGGGCATTTTCACCGACGACCATCTCGCGCGTATATATTATGGTACGGTACGTCTGGGCATCGACATGCAGAAGATGGATTCCACATGGATTACCACACAGGGCGACAGCGTCACGTTATGGCTCCCGAGGCCTGCAATCCTCGACAATGACTTCATCGACGAGGCACGCACCAAGAGTTTCCACGAGAGCGGACGCTGGACGGCCAACGACCGCGAAACGCTCTATCGCCGTGCGCAGCAGCGTATGCTACGCTACAGCCTGACAAAGAAAAACGTAGAGACGGCCAACCAAAACGGTGAAACTCAACTACGTCGCCTCATGCAGAGCATGGGATTCAAGCATGTCAACGTTCAGTGGAGGTGATTGTCGTCTGTTGAGGGTTTATAGATGTTATGTAAAGAATGCTGTTTTCCACACGGAAACGTATATCCTTGTCTTTAAACGGCATACCATATTCCCTTGTTGCATCATCGTGATAATGCGGACGAGGGTCGAGCGACAACACATCCTTCAACACCTGCAAGTCGGCAGCTTCGAACAAGGCTGCATGCTCATCGCTGATTTCTACCTGCAGGCGCAGCCACTCATGATTATCGGTAAATCCGCCTCGTGCGCCAGGATGACTGTCGACATACGGCAAATACGGCTTGATGTCGTAGATAGGCGTACCATCCATCAGGTCGGCCCCCATCACTTCAATACTGGGCACCTCTATATTGATTCTATTGATACGCACTGACGAAAGTCCTAAGTTGTTGGGACGGAAAGGAGAACGCGTAGCCCACACCCCTACCCGCTCGTTGCCACCCAACAGCGGTGGACGAACCGTAGGATGTTTTTCTGCTTCCACATTCTCAGAGAATCCCCATATCAGCCACAGAAAGTCGTAACTTTCCATACCACGCAATGCTTCAGGCTGGGCATAACGGGCTACAAACTCTATAGTGCCGTGCAGTTCTGTCACGATGCCACTCTGCCGAGGAATACCGAACTTCGACGTCAATGGCGAGCGGAAATATGCGATTGGTTCAATAATCATAGTGCAAATTTGGATAAGACTCCTGAGATTTTGTCTGGACATACTACTTAATAAGTAGCTCCAAAGATACAACTTTATTGTAATATGTCAGCATATTGCAGCGTATTTTTAATTATTTGTAACTTTTCGCAATAATCACGTTCCATATTTCTATACCTATGTTCTATTTGTTGTCGTTAATTAAAATCTAAAGAGTATGCGAATATGCCTAATTCCTAATAATAATTCCGAATAGAACGAAATGGAGGAAATAATGAACGTCGGAATTTGACTAAAATTGTTTAATTTTGCAGCCGAATTGTGTTTTTTATGGGAAATGGTGTTATATCTTTGGTGAATGATGACGTGCTTTATATGGAAAACGTCATAGAAATTGCGAAGGCACAAAGTGCCAGTTCGCCATACCACATCATTGTTTTTTGCCAAAGTGGAAAGATGCTGGTGGAGATGGGAGCACAGGAGAATATGAAGGTGGGAACAGGTCAGCTATTACTGATACCGGCCCAGAAGAAAATGTATCCGATCATGTATAGTACCGACCTGAAGGCCAGTGCACTGCTCATCTCCGACAAGGCTTTGAACAATGCTCTTGGAGGTCAGGCAAGCATCTGGAACAAGGCGATGTACGTACAGGAGGTGTACGTCATCAACCACCAGGAATGGATGGACGGCATGCATTTCTACGTCAAGTCCATTTTCATGCAACGTAACATTCAACTGAGGGATGAGATTATGATGTCGTTTCTCCGTACCATGTTGCTGTTGATTTGTGAGGGGTTTGTCGAACATGTGAGCATCATACATTCTGTGGACAATTCCACCATACGCCATAAGGACATCTTCGGCCAGTTTCTCACACTGATTGCCTCAGAACAGCATAAGCGCCACCATGTGTCTTATTATGCCGACAAGTTGTGCCTGACTCCTAAATATTTGTCGATAGTCTGTCAACGTGTCAGCGGTAAAGCCCCCATAGAGTGGATTACTGAGAGTACAATGGAGGACTGCTACGCCATGCTAAGAGACACCACCAAGACAGTAAAGGAAATTTCGGACATTCTCGGTTTCTCTAATCCGTCGTTCTTTGGACAGTTCTTCCGCCGTCAGGCTGGCATGACGCCTATGGAATACCGTGCAAAATACCATACAAACGGATGTATACGGTAGAAGTGAAAAAAGTGACGTGCAGGAAAGAGGCGAATGATTTCATTCACCTGACAGACTATGTGTATCGTGGTTGCCCACAGTATGTGCCTGACCTGCGGAGCGATGTCCGTGCTCTGATTGACCCAAGAAGGGTAAACGCCGAGCATGGCGCGTTGTATATCCAGCCCTTTGTAGCTTACCGCCACAACATTCCCGTAGGCCGTATTGTAGGCATCATCAACAAGCGTGCCAACGAGAAATGGCAGACGAAGAATACACGTTTCTCGATGATAGAATTTATAGATGACCTTGAAGTATCGGCAACCTTGCTTAACGCTGTTGCAGAGTGGGGACGGTCGTTTGGCATGACCCACATTCAAGGGCCCTTGGGCATCACCGACTTCGACAAGGAGGGTATGCTCGTAGAGGATTTCGACATGACAGGTTCGACCTGCACTATCTATAATCCAAACTACTACCCACGCCACATGGAGGCTTGGGGAATGAAGAAAGAAGTAGACTGGTTGCAGATTCGTATCAATGTACCCACGGAGATTCCTGCCCGATACCAGCGTGTAGCCCAATACTGCAGGGAACAGATGGGCCTGAGGGTCATCAAGACGACCGACGAAATGATATTTCATCAAGGCTACGGCAAGAAGGTTTTCGACTTGTTGAACGAAGCCTACGAGCCGTTGTTCGGATTTACCAAGCTCTCGGACGAGCAGATCAGCCAATTCCTGCACAAATACCTGCCGGTGATTGACAAACAGCTGATACCCGTTATCGTTGATGAAAAAGACAACGTAGTGGGCGTTGCTGTCACGATGGGCAGTATTTCACAGGCCATGCGTAAGGCTGGTGGCAGTTTGTGGCCATTTGGCTGGTGGCATTTATTGAAGGCATTGAAGTGGAAGCGCGAGGACAATGCCGAGATGCTGCTGATAGCCGTGCGCCCCGACCTACAGGGATATGGCGTAAACGCGCTGTTTTTCGAAGATTTAATACCTTTATATAATAAGTACGGGTTCCGTTGGGCTGAAACGGGGCCGCAGTTGGAGGACAACGTGCGTGAGCTTTCGCAATGGAAGCCACTTCACCCAGAGATTATAAAACGCCGCAGATGCTATATAAAGTTCATAGTTCATAATTCATAGTTCATAGTAATAAATAGTCAAATGAATAGAGTCGTAATTACAGGAATGGGAATATGGTCGTGCCTGGGTGTAACACTCGACGAGGTGCGCCAGTCCCTGTATGAAGGAAAGAGTGGAATTATCAAGAGTCAGGAACGTGTAGATGCAGGTTTTCGCTCGCCGTTTACAGCCAACGTTCCACGACCAGACCTGAAACCGTTTATCGGTCGCAATCAGCGACAGTTTATGCCCGAAGAGGCGCAATATGCCTATATGGCCACTAAAGATGCGCTGGCAGCAGCTCGTCTGGATCAAGACTATATCGACCAGCATGAGATAGGTATCATCTATGGCAACGACTCCGTAGCTGAGGCCACGATGATTGCCCTCGACAAGTTCCGTGGCTGCGGCTCTACCGCCGCCTGCGGCAGCGGTGCCATCTTTCAGTCGATGAACTCGACGGTGACGATGAACTTGGCCTGTCTGTTCCATCTGAAAGGTATCAACCTGACAGCCTCAGCTGCCTGTGCCAGCGGCTCGCAGTCTATAGGACTGGGGTCACTGCTCATCCGCAACGGCCTACAGGAATGTGTGGTCTGTGGCGGTGCCCAGGAAGCCAACATGTATGGCGTGGCCTCGTTCGACGGCATCCAGTCGTTTGCCTTGCGCGACGACGATGATGCCACAAAGGCCAGTCGTCCCTTCGACCGCGACCGTAACGGACTGGTGCCGGGCGGTGGTGCTGCAACGGTGATTCTGGAGAGTTACGAGAGTGCTGTACGTCGTGGTGCTCCTATCTTGGCAGAAATCGTAGGCTGGGGATTCTCTGGAAATGGTGACCATATCTCGACACCCAATGTGGCTGGCCCGGCACGTTCGTTAGAACTCTGCCTGAAGGATGCCGGTGTCAGCCCTCGCGACATTGGCTATGTGAATGCCCATGCCACTTCGACAAAGATTGGTGATGCCCGTGAGGCACAGGCCATCGCCCAGTTTTTTGGCGAATGCAATGTGCCTGTCACCTCGACCAAGAGTCAGACGGGCCACGAGATGTGGATGGCAGGCGCATCGGAGATTATCTACTCCATGCTGATGATGAAGAACGGCTTTATAGCCGGCAACGTGAATTTTGAGAATCCCGATGAAGACACCAGCTGTATCAATGTACTGGGCGAGACCAAGGAGATAACGTTTGACCAATTCTTGAGCAACTCTTTCGGCTTCGGAGGAACCAATTCGACATTAATCGTAAAAAATTTATAAAAACCAAACAACAATGACAAGAAATGAGATTATTGAGCAGGTTAACAAGCTGCTCGCTGATGAGTTTGAAGTAGAAGTAAGTGACATCACCCCAGAGGCCAACATCAAAGAGACGCTGAGCCTCGACAGTCTGAGTCTGGTAGATATGGTGGCACTTCTACAGGTGAATTACAAGGTGACAATCCCCGTGGCAGAGTTACACAAGATTCAGTCGTTCAACGACTTGTACGACTACATTGAGCAGAACATACCTGCATGAAGGTGAAAGGCGAAGATATCAAACGGCTGATACCTCAGCGTGAGCCGTTCATCATGGTGGACGAGATGGAGGCAACTGACGGCACACATGCCGTCAGTGCCCTCACTGTCCGCACTGACAATTACTTCATGCTGCCCGACGGCACCCTCTCCGAGACGGGTCTGATAGAACATTTCGCCCAGTCTTGTTCGTCACTGATGGGCTATCAGGTTCTGCATCAGCAGCTGGCCAGTCCTCCCGTTGGACTTATCGGTGAGGTGAAACGCTTCGAATGTCAACGCCGTCCCCAAGCAGGCGAAAAGGTAAGTACCACCATCGAATTCGGGTTTACTTTTGGCAATGTAACCATAGCCACAGGGGAGAGCCGCATAGATGACGAGCCGATAGCCAAGGTGCAACTAAAGATATTTGTGCAACAATGACAAGCTTCTTCATTCACATCTATCGCTATTTCCGCAACCATCGACCGACTTGCTGGCTGTCGATGATTGCGCTGTTCGCTTTCTTTGGCTATTTTGCCGCACAGTTGCATTTAGAGGAGGACATCAACAAACTGATGCCTTCGTCGAAGAATGAGGACGGTACGACCAAGCTCGCCTTTGCCGACCTGAAAATCAAGGACAAGACATTCCTGCTGTTTGACGGGAACGACGTAGAGAAACTTGTTGCAGTCTGCGATGCTTTTGCTGACTCCATCATACAAGATTCGGCACTGATAGAAGACTTGTTCTATCGTCTGGATGACGACCTGCTGCCTAATGGCATTGACTATCTTTCAGAACACCTGCCTGCCTATATCGACACCTCGGCCTACATACATTTCGACTCACTTTTGACACGTGAACACTTCGCCCAACAGATGCAGCAAAACCATGACGACCTGCTGAGCGAAGTGGGAGAAATGTATCCTGAACTGATAGAGATGGATCCGTTGGGCATGCGTAATGTCTTGGCCGTTCAGATGGCACCACTGTTAAGTGCCGGCAGCTACAAAACCATTGACAATCACTTCTTTGTACCCGATTCCACGGTGTGCATCGCCTTCCTGACACCTCGTTTCTCTTCGACCAATACGGGACAAGGGTCGGCACTCTTTGAACGGCTGAACACACTCATCGCTCAGTTTGCCATGACCTATCCTGATGTAAGCATCACTTATCACGGTACGCCAGCCAGCGGGTATTACAATTCCACAACTATCAAGCGCGACTTGACGACCACCATTGCTGGGGCGCTTGTGCTGGTGTTGGTGTTCCTCTTTTTCTGCTTCCGCCGTTGGGACACCATCCCCCTGCTTTTGTTACCAGTAGTCTTTGGCACCCTTTTTGGCTTGTCGGCGATGTACTGGCTAAAGGGAGAGTTTTCCCTCTTAGCTTTGGGCATAGGCGGTGTGGTGCTGGGTGTCGCCCTGAGTTATGTACTCCATGTCTTGGCCCACCATCAGTACGTGAACGATGGAGAGCAATTGCTGCGCGACCAGGTAAAGCCCGTCCTGCTGGGCTGTGTCACTACCATCGGCTCTTTCGCAGGACTTATCTTCATCAATACCGCCCTGTTGCAGGATTTCGGCCTGTTCGCGGCCTTTGCCATCCTTGGCACAACGCTGTTCTCATTGGTTTATCTGCCACAGATGTTAGAAGCCAGGAATCAGAGGTCAGAGGGCAAAGGTTTCCCCGCCTTCATCGAGGCAATCAACAGATACCCCTTCGACCAAAAGAAACCATTGCTGGCCGTTGTGTGTTTAGTGATTGTTATCGGTGTCGGTGCCTACCTTGTAGGTGGCATTCATTTTGATGCTGATATGCACAACCTTGGCTATGAAGATCCGATGACGGAGCACTCGGAAGAATTGCTCCGCAGCAAAACCTATACGGGCGACAAGACCAAATACTTTGCCAGCAAAGGCCATACGATGGAAGAGGCTATCAACCATTTCGCCATCCTTGACCATAAGCTGGACTCTCTGCAGCAGCTCGGTCTCGTCAAGAGCTATACCCATACCAATCAGGTTTTCGTCCCCATGCATGTTCAGCAGGAACGCATCGATGCCTGGAAGAACTACTGGACTCCTGACAGGCTCGGCAAGGTGCGTACGCTGATAGCCCAGACGGCACCGCAGGCCGACCTCGACCCTGAGGCCTTCGACACCTTCTTCGAGGCGGCCACCCGCGACTACAAGCCTGATTCGCTCTATGCGACAGGACTGATACCCGCAGGCTATCAATCGACACTCATGGAACAGTCGTATGGCGGCGACTATCTCTGCTTCACCTCCGTCCGTTGCCAGAACGACTCCGTCCGCAGCAGTGAGAGCGACTATATCCGCATCTGCGACGCTATTGCCAGCAATCCTAACCTGCTGGTGCTCGACACCTATTATTATACTACCGACACGCTGCTCCAAATGAACGATGACTTCAATGTGCTGCAATGGCTGTCTATGCTGTTTGTCTTTGTGGTACTGCTGTTGAGTTTCCGTTTTGACATCCGGCATACGTTGCTTGGCTTCATGCCCATCCTGATTAGCTGGCTCATAGTCCTTGGCGCAATGGTATTGTTCGACGTACGCTTCAACCTCATCAGCATCATCATCTCCACCTTCATCTTCGGTATCGGAGTGGACTACAGCATCTTTGTGATGAACGGTCTGACAGCACCTTACGCTTACAAACTACTTTATCATAAGACGGCCATCCTTCTAAGTGTCGTCACACTTGTAACTACAGTCAGCAGCATGCTCCTTGCTGCTCATCCTGCCATTCGTAGCGTTGGATTCTCTACGCTCGTGGGGCTCTTGTCTGCTGTCATTCTGGCTTACGTTTTACAACCCGCAGTCTATCGATGGATTAACCGACAAAAAAATTGATGTACGACGTAATAATCATAGGCAGTGGACTGGGTGGACTGATTTGTGCTCGACAGTTGGCAAAGCAGGGCCGGAGTGTGCTCGTGCTGGAGCGTCAGACGCAGCCGGGCGGCTGTCTGCAGAGCTATCGCAGGGGTGACTTCGAGTTTGACACAGGGCTGCACTATGTAGGAGGACTGGCAGAAGGACAACCGCTGTATGAGGCTTTTCAGCAGTTGGGACTGATGCAATTGCCCTGGGTGCGGTTGGATGCCGACGGGTTCGACCGCGTAACGATTGGCCGCCAGACCTTTCCGCTATGTGAGGGGTTCGGCCACTTTGCCAGTGTGCTGGGTGAGTATTTTCCTCAGGAGAAGAAAGCCCTGGGACAGTATGCCGACATGCTTCGCCACCTGCCATCGATGGAAGAGTCTGCCGAGGTGAATGCCTACGACTGGCTGACCTCGCTGTTCCACGATCCGTTGCTCGTCAATGTCCTGTCTGCCACAGCCATGAAGATGGAACTAAAACGGGAGTCGCTGCCGCTGTTCAACTATGCCCATTCCATGAGCAGTTACATCCAAAGCAGTTGGCGACTCAGGGGCAGTGGCAACATGATAGTCGCATCTCTGGTAAACGACATCAAGTCCTTGGGAGGTGAGGTTGTCTGCCGTGCCGAGGTTAGGGAACTCGTGGAAAAGGAAGGCAGGATAGTGGCGGCAAAATGTCCTAACGGCAAGACCTACGAAGGGCGCATGTTCATCAGCGACGTCCACCCGCAACTGACGTTTGGCTGGCTGAAGGACTCGTATATGCTGAAAGGCATCTTCCGCCGCCGCATCCAAGCGTTAGAGAACACCTTCGGCATATTTACGGCCTCGCTGGTGCTGAAGCCAGACACGCTGCCTTATTTCAACCACAACAAGTACGTCTTTAGGAAGGCGAATGTGTGGACGTTCCATGAGGATATAGGCGGCGTGGGTGGCGTGATGGTGAGTTGCCGAGTGCCTGAAAGCGGAGAGCATACGCGACAGATTGACCTGTTGACGCCTATGCCGTGGATACTTTGCAAACACTGGGAGGACACCGTTGTAGGACGTCGTGGCGAGATATATGAACTGCAGAAGGAGCGGATAGCCGACGACTGCATCCGTTTGGCAGAGAGAGTCATACCCGGTCTGCGAGACATGGTAGAGAAGCGTTACACCAGTACGCCGCTAACTTGGCGTGACTATACGCTGTCGCCTTGTGGTTCGGCTTTTGGCGTCAGGAAGGACTGCCGTCAGCCGTTGGTAACCATGCTGTCACCCAAGACACCCATACCAAACCTTTTCCTGACAGGGCAGAGTCTGGTGCTACACGGACTGGAGGGCGTAACCATGACAGCTTTCAAGACATTGGAAACAATAAAAAACAAAAAGATATGAGCAAGTATGCATTAGTAACAGGTGGCAGCCGTGGCATCGGACGAGCCATCTGCGTGAAACTGGCCCAAGAGGGCTATCAGGTCGTCATCAATTATGCCAGCAATGAGGCTGAGGCTAAGAAAACACTGGAGATGATGGACGGTAATGGTGAGTTGCTGCCCTTCGACGTAAGCAATGCCGAACAGACCAAGGCGGCTCTCAGCGACTGGCAGAAGCGCCATCCTGAGGACTATATCGAAGTGATAGTCAACAATGCGGGCATCCGTCGGGACAACGTTCTGGCGCTGATGCCCGAGGACGACTGGCACCGCGTGGTGGATATCACACTGTCAGGCTTCTTCAATGTCACCCAGCCCCTGCTGCCCGCCATGCAGCTGCACAGGTTCGGGCGCATTGTCAACATGGCCAGCGTCAGCGGACTGAAGGGTCTGCCCGGACAAACCAACTACTCGGCAGCCAAGGGCGGCATCATTGCTGCCACGAAAGCCCTGGCTCAGGAAGTGGCGCGACGTGGCATCACCGTCAATGCCGTTGCCCCGGGATTCATCAAGACGGACATGACGGAGGGACTTGACGAACGTGAACTGAAGAAACTGATTCCCGCCAACCGTTTCGGTACACCCGAAGAAGTAGCCGACCTCGTGGCGTTCCTTGTATCGCCACAGGCTGGGTATATCACGGGCAATGTCGTATCAATCAATGGAGGAATGTACACATAGTATAATTAGTTAAGAGTTATGAAACACATTATCATTTGCATCATGACCTGCATGTTGGCATGTTGTTATGCCAACGCACAGACCGTCACCAAGGTGAGCCACTCAAAGGCCGTCAAGACCGATGTGGTGACAACAGGCGAGATGACCATCCGCAAGCCAGACTACATCTGCATTTCCACAGACGGAGGCAAAGACCAGCTCATCATGGATGGCACTAAGTTTACGATGACCATGAAGGGCAAGAAGCACACAACAGACAGTAAGACAAACGCCCTGTTTGCCACCTTCCAGAAAGTGCTCCATGCCGTCATCAACCACCAGCCCATCCCTACCGGCAATGACCTGACTATTCAGAAGTCGGATGGCTTGCAAACCATCACAATCACCCCTTCTGCGCAGAAGCGCCAGCTGTTTACCTCCTTTGTGCTTATTATCGACAGCAAAACGTCAGTAATGAAACAATTAAGGATGAACGGACGGAGCGAGAGTTATACAGAATACACTTTTAAATGAGTCAATTGAGGCACATTTTATTCTTTTTCCTATTCCTTCAAGCACTGGTCGTCAATGGCCAGCGCATAACGGGTGTGGTGACTGATGCCGAGACGGGCGACAGCATCCCCATGGCAAGTATTGTTTACAAAGGGCACCATGTTGCAGTGATATCCTCTGCCAACGGGCATTATTCCATCGAACGCCATGAGGGTTGGAACATGACGTTCAGCGCTGTAGGATACAAGTCGCGCATCGTCCCTGTCAACAACAAGACCAAGACCCGATTGAACATCAAGTTGCAGCCCGACAAGCAGATGCTGGCCGAGGTTACGGTAAAATCCAAACGTAGCCGCTATAGCCGGAAGAACAATCCTGCCGTGGAATTGATGCGGCGTGTAGTCGCTGCCAAGAAACAGACCGACCTCAGCCAGAACGACTATTACCAGTATAACAAGTATGAGAAGATTACCCTCTCGCTCAACGACTTGAAACCTGAGCAACTGGAGCAGAATCCCTTCAAGAAGCACCCTTGGCTGCTGGAGCAGGTAGAGGTGAGCCGCGCTACGGGCAAGAACATTCTGCCTGTCAGCGTTGACGAGACCGTTTCTCAGAAGATTTACCGCCGTAACCCACGCTCGGAGAAGACCATCATCATGGGGCAGACATCGAAAGGCGTGAACGACCTGTTCCAGACGGGCGACATCATCAATACCGTCATCAAGGATGTCTTTACGGACATTGACCTCTACCAAGACCATATCCGTTTGCTGCAGTATCCTTTCATATCACCCATCAGCAACGAGGGCATCGGTTTCTACCGCTACTACATCGAGGACACGCTGAAGATAGAGCGCGACTCGTGCATCCACCTTCACTTCCTGCCCAACAACCAAAACGACATGGGGTTCCGTGGTGATCTGTATATCCTGAAAGATTCGTCGCTTCATGTGCGCCGTTGTCAGATGACCATTCCCAAACAGTCGAACGTTAATTTCGTGGAAAACGTACAGATTCTGCAAGAGTATGAGCAGCTGCCTGACGGTCAGTGGGTGCTGTCGATGGACGACATGGCTACTGACCTCTCATTGGTCAGTTTCCTGAGAACGGCCACGGTAACACGTACCACCCGTCTGACAGACTATTCGTTCGACGCCATCCCCAAGAAACTCTTCAAGGGTATGGCAAAGGAGGTAACTGAGGCCGATGCACAGATGCGCGACGAGATGTTCTGGAAGCAATACCGACAGGTTGAATTGACAAAGAGTGAGAGCGGCATGGACCGTTTCGTCCATCGCATTGAGAACGTCAAGGGCATGAAATATGTCATCTTCGGACTCAAGGCACTCTTCGAGAACTCCGTCGAGACAAGCACACCCAACTATATTGACATCTGTCCCGTCAATACGATTCTTTCGCATAACTACGTCGATGGATGGCGCTCGCGACTGAGCCTGAAGACCACCGCCAACCTGAACAAGCACTTCTTCCTCAGTGGCTACTACGGTCACGGATGGGGCAGCCATAAGGACTACTACATGGCCGAGATGACCTATTCGCTCAATCCTAAGAAATATCTGCCGCACGAGTTCCCGCGCCGCACGCTGACCATGCAGATCAACAAAGATGTCTGCTCGCCTGGCGACCGCTTTATGGACACCGACAAGGATAACTTCATGGTGGCCTTGAAATGGGCTAAAACAGATAAGATGATGTTGTACAACCGCCAACAGGTGACTTTCGAATATGAGACCGACTGGGGACTGAAAGCCACGCTGAACGGTAAGCACGAAGAGGACGAGGCCTGTGGTGCAATGTCGTTCCAGAGGCTCGACCAACCACCTCCTACGGAATTCCACCGCACAGGAAACGGCCTGTTCCTACGAACAACCGAGGTGACTGGCCGTCTGCGCTATGCACCAGGAGAGACGTATATCAACAACAAGCTGCGCCGTCGTGTCATCAACCTTGATGCGCCCGTCTTCAGCATTTCCCATACCATGGGTTTCGATGGCATCTTGGGCGGTGAATACAACTATCACTATACCGAGGCACATATCTACAAGCGATTCTGGCTCTCAAGCTGGGGTAAACTCGATCTTGGAATAAAGGGTGGTATTCAGTGGAGTCAGGTGCCTTATCCCTTGCTCATCCAGCCTGCTGCCAACCAGTCGTACATCATTGCTCCGGAGACTTTCAATTGCATCAACACGATGGAGTTTCTCAACGACCGTTTTGCATCATTGATGGTGTCATGGGATCTGAACGGAAAGATATTCAACCGCATACCGCTGATCAAGAAGCTGCATTGGCGTGAGTACATCGGTTTCCGTATGCTTTGGGGAACCTTGTCAGACAAGAACAACCCCTACCTGGAACAGAATAGGGGTAATGGCAGGCTGATGTACTTCCCAGAAGGCTGTTATATCATGGACTCGAAACATCCTTATACAGAGATTGTTATCGGCATCCATAACATCTTCAAGATCTGGCATGTGGAGTATGTGCGCCGCTTGAACTACAACTACCTCCCCACCAGTCCTAAGTGGGGCATGAGATACGTCATTTCACTCAGTTTCTAAGACTCCCGTTCATCGTCGGGCGTTACCTTAGGTAACGTCGCACGATGCCTTTTGGGTTGCAAAAAAACGAGCCGTAACCTCACGAGCAACGACATTACGGCTCGTGCCCCATGACATTACGGCTCGTGCCCCACGACATTACGGCTCGTGCCCCACGACATTAGGAAAAGACGTATTTCGTTGGGTTTTTCTGTATTTGTATGCAGAAATCATATAGATATACAAATTTTCTTTCAACTTTAAACCTAAACTCTAAACTTTTTATTACCTTTGCAGTCGTTATGGAGCAAAAGAAGATAACATTCGACAGTTTTATCCGTAGCGTGATGGCTGTCATCATCGTCGTGGGCATCGTCATGTTGCTCAACAGACTGAGCAGTGTCTTGCTGCCTTTCTTCCTTGCATGGCTCATCTCCTACATTCTTTTTCCACTGGTCAAGTTCTTCCAGTATCGTTGCCGTCTCAAGTTCCGCATCTTGGGCATTTTCTGTGCCTTCCTAACCGTTGGCATTGTATTGAGTGGGCTTTTCTGGCTGATGATCCCCCCAATGATTGAAGAGGGACTGCGTGTGAAGGATCTGTTAGTGGCTTATGTCAGCAATGATGCTACCATGAGTAATATTCCACACATGGTAGAAGACTATATCCACAAAAATGTCTCCAGCGAAGACATCAAGGCCATCGTTACTCAAGAAGGCTTCTTAGAAAGCATCAAGCAGACGTTGCCCAAGCTATGGGACGTTATCGTGCAGTCCATCAATGTGCTGTCCAGCGTTCTCACGCTAACCATGGTCTTGCTCTATACCTTATTTATTTTATTGGATTACGAAGAGATTTCCAGCGGATGGGTCGACCTACTGCCCGTACGCTTCCGTGGTTTTGCCGTCCAACTGGTTGGCGACATTGAGCAAGGCATGAACCTCTACTTCCGTGGTCAGGGACTGGTAGCCTTCTGCGTGGGTGTGCTATTCAGCATCGGCTTTCTCATCATCGACTTCCCCATGGCCATCGGCTTGGGCATGTTCATCGGACTGCTCAACATGGTACCCTACCTGCAGTTGTTGGGTTTCGTGCCTACCATTCTGCTGGCTGTGGTCAAGGCAGCTGATACGGGCGAAAGCTTCTGGATGATTATGTTAGCGGCCATCATCGTGTTTGCTGTCGTACAGATTATTCAGGACACCATTCTCACTCCACGTATCATGGGGCACGTCACCGGTCTCAATTCGGCCATCATCCTGCTGTCCCTCAGTATCTGGGGTTCACTGCTGGGCATTTTGGGCATGATCATCGCCCTGCCCATGACCACGCTACTGATTACCTACTATCAGAAATACGTCATAAAAGGTAAAAAGGTAAAAGGGTAAAAAGGTAAAAAGGTAAAAGGTAAAAAGGTAAAAAGGTAAAAAAGTAAAAAAGTAAAAAAGTAAAAGGGTAAAAAGGTAAAACACTAATTAAAACCATAAAAAAGATGAAAGCAATTAGAATTATTTGCCTGATGATGCTGTTCTCGCTGACAGCCAGTGCTCAGAAAGAGCAAAAAGAAATTGACTGGATGAAAGAACTGAGCAGCCGCATCACACTCAACGGCTATGCCCAAGCCGGCTATGCCTACACCGATCAAGAAGGAGCAAATCCCAAGAGCAGTTACAATCTGAAGCGCACCCTGCTGTGGGCCAAGGCCCGCATCACCGACCGCTGGTTCTTCCTCTTCATGCACGACTTCAACAGCGTGGTACAAGAGTTCTATACCGACTATCGCGTGACGAAGGGCAAGGAACTCACCGTCCGTTTCGGACAGTTCAAGAACTCGTTCTCGATGGAGAATCCCCTATCGCCCGTACAGCTTGAACTCGTAGATGTCTGCTCACAGGCTGTGACCTGCTATGCCGGCTGTTACGATCCTCTCTTTGGTCTGCACTACGGCCGTGACCTCGGTTTGGAGCTCTATGGAGACCTCTTCAACGGCCACCTGCACTACGAACTGGGCATCATGAACGGACAGGGCATCAACCGCAAGGACGGCAATGACGACAAGGACGTCATTCTGAAACTGGAATATAAGCCTTCTGACCAGCTGCGTTTTGTGGTCAGCGGACAGAAGGGCCGCGGACATGCCGTAGGAACAGCCGCCTGGAATCCTGACATTCAGGTTGGCGACGACTATCGCCGCGACCGCTACAGCGTGGGTGCTGAGGTGAAGAGTGCCCCCTACTCTCCCAGCAAATACAAAGAAGCCCGTCCCATGAAGGTGCGTGCCGAGTGGCTGGGCGGCAAGGACGGCGAAGTGGGTAGCATGGGTGGCTACATCACGTCGACCATTCCCCTCACCGACGGTCTGGATGCCGTTGCCTCTGTCGACTACTTCGACCGCAACACCGAGATGAAGTACCACCAGACGCAAGCCACTGGCGGACTGCAGTACTGGTTCTATAAGAACTGCCGTCTGCAGCTGCAGTACACACGCACATGGAGCAATTATCAAAAGGACTACAACTGGCTGCAGGGTCAGGTTCAGGTCGCATTCTAATAATTATTAGCAAGGTCTACAGGACTAACAGGAATATTGTATAGGAATAAAAGTCCTTAAGTCCTGTAGTCCTTGCAAAAAAAAAGACAATAATATGTTAATCAAAGTACTTTTAACTGTTATCTTCCTGGCCGTCATGATTGGCGTGGGTCTCTATACCCGCAAGCAGGCCAGCAGTGTCGATGGATTTGTATTGGGCGGACGTGCCGTAGGTCCCTGGCTCACGGCTTTCGCCTTCGGAACGAGTTATTTCTCGGCAGTGGTCTTCGTAGGCTATGCCGGACAGTTTGGCTGGAAGTATGGTCTCTCCAGCGCATGGATTGGTATCGGCAACGCCATTATAGGTTCACTGTTAGCGTGGATTATCCTCGGCAAGCGTACCAAGCTCATGACGCAACACATCGAGTCGCGCACCATGCCTGACTTCTTCGGTACCCGCTTCTGTGATCAGGGTTTGCGCGTGGCAGCCTCTATCATTGCCTTTGTATTCCTCATCCCCTACACCGCCGGTGTCTATAGCGGCATTTCCCGACTGTTCGAGATGGGCTTTAATATTCCCTACGAGTATTGTGTGGTCATCATGTCTATCCTGACTGCCGTCTATGTTATCTTGGGCGGCTACAAGGCTACAGCTATGAACGACTTCATACAGGGCATCATCATGCTCTTCGGCATCGTGGCTGTCATCGCTGCCGTTCTGTACAACAACGGTGGTCTGACCAGTGCTGTCGAGAAGCTGGCCGTCATTCCTGCCGACGGCTCTACCGAAGTGGGCAGCGGCATGTTTGCCACTTGGTTCGGCCCCGATCCCTGGGGACTGCTGGGCGTCATCATCCTGACATCACTCGGCACCATGGGACTGCCCCAGATGGTCGGTAAGTTCTACTCCATCACCGACGAGTCGGCCATCAAGCGCGGCACCGTCATCTCTACCATCTTCGCCTTCATCGTGGCTGGCGGCTGCTATTTCCTCGGTGGTTTCGGTCGTCTTTACGACCCCGTCATCAATGAAGCGACTGGCAAGATAGCCTTCGACTCTATCGTACCTGCCATGCTCGTCACACTGCCCGACGTACTCATCGCCCTCGTGGTGCTGCTGGTGCTGTCGGCTTCCATGTCGACGCTGGCCTCGCTGGTACTCACGTCATCCAGCACGATGACCCTCGACCTCATCTACCGCGACAAGAAGTCGTTGCCTGGCGAGGTAGAAGATGGTGCTATCGATGATATCATTGCCGAGAAGATTGAGCGCCGTAAGGTGGTCGTGATGCGCGTGCTCATCATGTTCTTCATCGCCATCTCACTGCTCATCGCACTGAATCCGCCTACGTTTATTGCCCAGCTCATGGGCATTTCGTGGGGCGCTCTGGCTGGTGCCTTCCTCGCACCGTTCATGCTGGGTCTCTACTGGCGTGGTGTCACCACCGCCAGCGTCTGGGCCTGCTTCATCTGGGGCGTAGGTCTGACGGTCATCAACATGCTGGCCGGCAACCCCATCAACCCCATCAACTGTGGTGCCATTGCCATGGTCGGCGGCTTCCCCATCGTCTGGATTGTCAGCCTGCTGTCAAAGAAGATGGACAGCACCGTTGTCAACAAGATTTTCGAGTGCTACAAGTAAGTATCCAACATACTAGAAATGAGGATGTGTCAAAATAGGCACATCCTCATTTTGTTATAACAGGGTCGGTCAGCTGATAGTAATCCAGATATGAATCACCCGCATCGCTATGCTCGGCATTTTCACGACAACGATACGAATTTTCCCGCCCCATTGTTCCCTATACCACGTGAGTTTAACATAATTTAAAAGTCACACACACTAAAAAGTATTGCACACATGCGAACCATCTGCTAACTTTGCATCATGAAAAAGGCCCTGCACTTTCTGCACTTTCTTCACCTGAAAATGGAGCCTCGACGCAAAAAAATGGAGCCCCCGTTTGAAAAAATAGCGCCTCCGTTTGAAAAAACGGCGCCTCTAAATTTTCCTAAAGTGCCTCCGTTCAGATGAACGGTGCCTCTATACGATAAAATGATGTCAAACCACATAAAAAAGATGCAACATGAAGACTAAAAAGACTATTTTCACCCGCCGTGGCCTCATCAATGAGACGCCACGCGTAAAGGAACTACGCAATTTGCGCATTTCTTACTATTCTTGTCTGGCCAACGCCTTGCGTGAAACGGCTGATGACGAACAGATTGTATGCCTCACAGCCCGCGCCTGTCGTCAGGCCCAACTGCCCGAAGAGCCTTGTGTACAGCGTACCATTGACCAAGACCGTATTGCACTCTCTGCCGACGAGGTACGCAAGATATTCCGTGCTGCCTACACCGAAAAAGGCCTGAAGCCCCGCTCCGTGCTCAACCAGAAGGAGCGCATCGCCCGTGGCATAGCCGACTTCTTCAGCCGTCGCTACGAGCTGCGCTACAACACAGTGAAGAAGATCGAGGAGTGGCGCCCGCACGACGGTGTCTACCACGAATGGCAGCAGCTGACCGACCGCGACCTGAACCGCATGACCTTCGAGCAGATGAACGAGGGTGGCGACGGCTGGGGTATCGACCTGCAGCTCTACCTGCACTCCACCATGATACCGCAATACAATCCATTAACAGAGTTCCTTGACGGATGCGGGCGCTGGTACGGACAAAAGGACCATATCGCCGATCTCGCACTTCGTATTCCCACCGACTACGCGGACTGGGAGCCGCTGTTCCACCGCTGGTTCTTGGCGATGGTGGCGCAGTGGCTCGGTATCGACTCACGTTTCAGCAATATGCTCGTGCCGATGCTTATCGGCGGGCAGGGAACTCATAAGACCACGTTCTGCCGCATGCTGCTACCACCCGTGCTGAGCGACTACTTCATCGACGACATCAAGATGGACAATGCAGAGCAGGTGGAGCGTGTCCTGGCACGCATGGCCCTGGTCAATATCGACGAATATAATGCGAAGACTGAGCGCGAGCAGGCTAAAATCAAGCGCATTTTGGCTGAGAAGGACGTACAGGTACGTAAGATGCACTCCGACCAATACGTACGTTCACAGCGTACGGCGTCGTTTATCGCCACGACGAACTCGCCTACCCCGCTGACCGACCCCACGGGTTCGCGCCGTTACATCTGCTGTCCGGTAAACGGTATCATCAACACCGAGCCGACCATCAACTACCGCCAGCTGTATGCCCAGGCTGTCTATGAAGTAAAGCATGGCGCGCGCTACTATCCCACCCACGAGGAGGAGCAGCGTATGGAGCAGCACAACAAGCAATTCCAGATGATGAAGAAGGCAGAGTTTGTCATCACCGAATTTTTCGAGAGGACCGAGCGCAACAAAGACTCTCTGATGACACTCTCAGAAGTAGAACGAGAACTCCACAGCCGTGTCAGTGCAGTAGACATGCCGTCGTTCCGTGAACTCTCCGCAGCCCTTGCCAATCATTACCAAGCTGGTGCCGTAGATGGCCGTCGCGGCTGGTATATGTGTCCGAAGGAGTAATCCTCAAGACGTTCCCTAATCCGATTTTAGGTGAAGAAAGTGCAAAAAGTGCAGCATGATAATATCCGCCGAGACATCCGAAAGATGGGCTCGGCGGAGTATTTTAGATTAGAACTTTTGGAGCAGCGAGGGTCATGCAAGCCTGCTTGCAAATGACCGAGTCATGACAAAAGTGCGTTAGAACGTGTAGCCGTTCACGCTGTCCCAGTCGGGGTCGGCGGTGAGGCGGAAGGTGCCGTCGTCGAGTCCTCTCTCACACGCCGTCAGCAGCACCGCCGCCAACGGCCAAAACAATACTTTTTTGTTCATTATTGTTATTAATTTAGTTGTTTGGGAATATTGGCACAGTTCAATTCTTCCGTGGATGCCCACCTTGTGACAACTATCCGAATATAGTACATAAACGATACATAAAGAAGGGAACATCCGCTACTCCATGTACCTGTGCTCTGAAGCCCTTGATTTTCGAGTTTAGAGATT
>JAFVHO010000166.1 GCA_017474485.1 Prevotella sp. | reverse complement strand
GCACTTGTGCCATATTTTGCATTGTAAGCATCAGCCTCTGCCTTGTTCTGCAGAACGCCAGCTGTCTTGTAGCCATAGAAGTAGGGGAAGGGCTGACCGTTCTCGGCACGTGTGCCACCATCGCTGAACTGTGAGATACCGTAGTTCAGGAAGCCAGTGTCGTTACCCAGGTTCTTCAGTTTGTTCTTCAGGTAAGAAGCATTGCCCTTGATGGCGAAGTGAGCATCACCGATGTTCCACTTGTAACCCAATTCAAACTCAATACCGCTGTTCTCCATGTCACCGGCATTACCCCAAGGTCTTGATTCACCTACATAAGAAGGAATAGGCATGGTAATCAGCATACCGTTGGTCTTCTTGATATAATAGTCAACGGTGAAGGTCAGCTTGTTGTTCCAAAGACCGAGATCGATACCCAGGTCAGTCTGCTCACTCTCCTCCCACTTCAGACTCTCGTTAGCCAGTCCGTTGGCCTTTGAACCGTAGGTCATCACAGCCTGACGACCGAAGTAGTAGTTACTGGTGCCACCAGTAGTGGTGAGTACCGTATAGCGGAAATCAGGCATGTTCTCATTACCGTTCTTACCCCAGCTGGCACGAAGCTTCAGGTTCGACAGCCAGTTGCGGGTATCCTTCATGAATGCCTCGTTCATGACGTTCCATCCAACAGAGAAAGAGGGGAACACACCGTATTTGTTATTAGAACCGAAACGGCTGGATCCATCACGACGGATCGTAGCCTGGAACATATAACGTTCGTCGTAGTTGTAGCTGATTCGTCCGAAGAGCGAAGCCAGATGGTGCTCTACGTACGGACCTGCCCAACCACTCACCAGACTCTTCACACTAATGATGTTGCCCTTTTCGTCGGTAGTCGTTTCAATGCTACCACCGGTGGTATAGTCAACGTATGGTTTATTGATGTTGATCAGGTTCCAGTGCGATGCGCCCAGATAGTCACCTTTGTACTTCAGTGCGCTCTGACCCAGAACCACACCGATAGAGTGCTTTCCGAACTCCTTGTCGTAAGTCAGCGTATTCTCAATCTGCCACTGTGTACCGTTGGCCTTCTCGGATGAAGCCTGTGTATGATCGGAGTTGTTGTTTCCTGAGAAATAGTACTTCTCTGTGGTAGCTGCTGAGCTGCCCCAGAAGCTCTGCTCAGCACTCCAGGTGAAGTGGTACTTCAGGTTATCCCACAACTGCAGGTCGATAGCGAACTTAGGCATGAACTTATGACTCCAGCCTCTGCCCGGACGCTGCTGCATCATGGCAATGGGGTTGTTCTGTTCCTGATAAGAACCTAAAAAGCCAGGAATGGTATAAGGATCACCGTTTGCATCGCGATAGAGGTCGTATGCGCTGTAACGGTCAATCATCTCCTGACCCACAGTACCCTTCAGAGTAACGGGCAGTGTAGGCGCCAGATAGAGGGCCGAACCCAGAGGAGAACCCCATGTAGAGTTGGCTTCAATGCCTGTACTGTGTGTGCGCATATAAGAAAGGTTTGCGCTGACATCGAGCTTGTTCAGGAACGAACGTTCCTTAGAGTCGTCGAAAATGTTAAACTGGTTGTTAGAACGCAGTGTCAGACGATCGTAGTTTGAACGACCGTAGTTACCACCCACGATACCTTCCTGATCATAGTAACCTAAAGAGAGATAGTAGTTCACTTTCTCTGAAGCACCACTTATTGATACGTCGTGCTGTTCAATGGGAGCGTTGTCGTTGAACAACAGTTCCTGCCAATCGGTACCAAAACCAACAATCTTCTGTCCGTTGGCATCAATCAGGTTGTAAGGATCAGCATAAAGGGGAGCCTGACCACCGTTCACATACTTCTCATTCTGCAGAATGGCATAGTCTGTTGCGCCAGTAACATCACGTTTCTTCCATGCGCTCTGCCAACCGTAGCTGAAGTTGTAGTTGATCTGGGTCTTACCCACCTTACCCTTCTTGGTAGTTACCAAGATCACACCATTGGCAGCACGGGCACCATAGATAGCACCAGAGGCAGCATCCTTCAGCACCTCGATACTCTCGATGTCGTTGGGGTTCACACTCTCCAGTCCGTACTGGTCGGCAGGCATACCGTCGATGATGTACAGCGGGTTGGTATCATTAATAGTACCTGTACCGCGTACGCGAATCATGGATTGTGAACCAGGCTGACCAGAGGCCGATGTAACATTCACACCAGCAGCTAAGCCTTTCAGTGCATCATCAGCACGCAGACGAGTCTTTCCGTCCAGGTCGTCGGAGCTTACCTTGGCGATAGAAGCCGTCACAACGCTCTTCTTCTGCACACCGTAGCCGATCACGACCACGTCGTTCAGCAACTGCGTATCATCATTCAATACGACGCGCATGTTGGGAGACGCCTTCAGCTCCTGCGTGGTGTAGCCAACAAACGAAATGACTAACGTTGCACCAGGTTCTGCACTGATAGTAAACTGTCCGTCAAGATTGGTAATGGCACCGTTTGACGTACCTTTCTGTACAACAGAAGCACCAATAACAGGTTCTCCCATTGCATCAATCACAGTGCCCGAGAAGTTCTGCTTCTGGGCAAAGGTTGCTACCGACATCAAGAACGCCAATAGCATCAGCAAATACCTTTTCTGTTTCATACTTTGGTTTTTAATTATTAGTGAATACAATTATTTTCTTGATTGCGTTGCAAAGATAGAGAAAAAACAAGTCGGTATCAACGCAATATAACTAAAAAGTGGACGCACAAAGGTGGAAAGAATCCATATATTACTGATTAGCAATAAGTTGTATGAATGCGCAAAAACGAAAAGAGTGGATGAAATATGGGTGTGTAAAAAGTACAATCATCGTAAAAAACGGGCTTTTTTGAGGGGCTTTTTTACACTCTATTAGGGATTTCCCTTTACATTTTTAGGAGAAATCCCTTTGTTGTGTGAAAGTTTTTTTGTTTCTTTGCAACGAGAAAGAAAAATGTTTAACTGTTAAAATATAACGATTATGAAAAGAATCATGATGATGATGGCACTGATGCTGACAATCGTTGCATCTGCCAAGGCCATAACCTACTCTGAGGCGCGTACAGAAGCGTTGTTCCTCACCGATAAGATGGCCTACGAGCTTCGCCTTAGTCCTGAGCAAGTGGAAGCAGTGTATGAGATCAATCTCGACTACATGCTTTCTGTTGCTGTACACGACGATCTGTTCGGTACTGCCTGGGCACGTCGTAATGCTGATTTGCGCTATGTGCTCTCCATGTATCAGTATGAGGTATATCAGGACACGAACTATTTCTATCGTCCGTTGTACTGGACAAGAAATCG
>JAFVHO010000165.1 GCA_017474485.1 Prevotella sp. | reverse complement strand
GCGGGCACACTAATCGTAAAATGTCCGTCAAGGTCGGTCTTTGTTCCCTGTTTTGTACCTTGAATCATCACGGTAGCACCAATACACGGTTCGCCGTTGTCTTCAAAGACAGTACCTGTAATCTTGTTCTGTGCCAAGGCCGCACCAAGGCATAAGAACATACAGGCAAGAAACATCGTCAGTCTTTTCTTCATATTACGTTCTCTTTGTTTGTTTATTATTGATTATAATTTTATTGTTCGTGTACATTATTATATAATATGTCCATACAAAGATGTCACACCTTAGCACGGGACATAAAAACCTTGCAAAGGTACGACATACTATTGTAAAAAACGAATAAATTTATAAAAAAGTTACATTTTCATACAATAATTTAACACAAATCACATCTTTCATACCATAAGTATGTTACAAAGTGCTAATTAGTTACACTTTGCACAGTACTTGTCATAGACTGTTTGACTACTTGACAAGTACGACGAGGTATTTGCTGGTTGACCAGAACAGCTGGGGATTGGTGATGCGCAAAGTGTACTGTTTCTGGGCATCCTGCTCAAGAGTATAGCTCGAGGCGGGATGTGACGTCAGCAGTTTGGCGGAACGGCTGTAAAGACGTATTTCCTTATCGACACGGATATCAATCTTGGTGAAGTATTCGCGATTGAAGTTCGACTGCAAGACCTTTCCGTCTTGCAGGATATTCTGAGCTTTAAGTTCCGACTTCGTACCATACACAAACCAAGCCGTATTCAGTTGTTTATCTTGAGTAGATATAGTTTGTGACTTCTGGGTAGTCTCTTCACGCAACGTACTCACATTATTAGAAAGGTCTTCCACCTTTTCCGTCAGTTCACCTATCTGCACATCCTTTGCCTGCAGTTCAGCCTGAAGATGACGAATCTGGGCGTCTTTTTCTTCCATCTGACGTGTCAGATTATCAATTGTCAGCTTCAGTTGTTCACTTTTGACAGACCCTTGACGAACCTGATTACGCAGTTTGCTAATCAATTCACGGTTCTGTTGCATAGCTTCCTGAATATATTGCATATTCTCGCGAATACGTTCCGTAGAAGATATACCTTCAGACTGACGGGCTACTGAAACTCGCTGTTCAGCCTCATTAATGGCACGGAATCCTGCTTCAATATCGTTCATCGTGCCCATAATGTCATTGATTTCATTATCCTTCTGCTGGATAATACTCTCTAGAGAATCACGCTGCTGTGCAAAGGCCAATTCCTTTGTATTATCAGTTTTCTGGCCGCACCCCGACATCAATGAGATGAAGGCAACAAGGTAAAATACAATCTTTTTCATATTCATTTATTTATTCCACTTACTACAATAACAAATTCGCCTCGTGGCTCATGCTCCTGAAAATGAGCAATGACTTCTACTAACGTGCCACGCACACTCTCCTCATGAACTTTGGAGATTTCACGGCACACACTCACCTGACGCTCAGTCCCAAACACCTCCGCAAACTGTTGGAGAGTCTTAAGTACCCGATAAGGTGACTCATAGAAAACCATCGTACGCTCTTCATCTTTCAATGACTGCAACTTTGTCTGGCGTCCCTTCTTTTGCGGCAGAAAGCCCTCAAAGCAAAAGCGGTCGCAAGGCAAACCACTGGATACTAAAGCTGGAACAAAGGCCGTGGCACCAGGTAATGTCTGTACCTCAATACCAGCACGAACAGCCTCACGGACCAAAAAGAAGCCGGGGTCAGAGATACCAGGAGTACCGGCATCACTTATAAGGGCAACCGTCTGACCTGCCTTCAAACGTTCAATCACTGAAGCAGACGTTCCATGCTCGTTAAACTTATGATGTGACAAAAGATGTTGCTTAATCTCGAAATGATTCAGTAATATGCCTGAAGTACGCGTGTCTTCAGCCAGTACGACATCGGCCTCTTTCAGTATACGGATGGCCCTCAATGTCATATCTTCCATATTGCCCACAGGCGTGGGTACTATATATAATATGCCCATTTCGGGTGCAAAGATAACAAAAAAAATGAAAAATGACGATGGCAGCAGCAAATTTTTCACTTTTCACTATTCACTTTTCACTTTATTTCGTATCTTTGCAGCATGATTACATATCCAGCATCGGGCGAAGCACGCCGCCCAGGAAGAATCGAAGTAGTGTGCGGCTCCATGTTCTCCGGCAAAACCGAAGAACTTATACGTCGTCTACGTCGTGCCCAATTTGCCAAGCAGAAGGTTGAAATCTTCAAGCCTGCTATCGATACACGTTATAGCGACGAAGAAGTAGTGAGTCACGATCACAATGCCATTCCTTCTACCCCACTAGATTCGTCTGCCAGTATCTTGTTATTGTCGAGTGACATTGATGTGGTAGGAATTGATGAGGCCCAGTTCTTCGACATGGGACTGGTGGACGTATGCAATGAACTGGCAAACAGGGGGGTACGCGTCATCATTGCTGGACTCGACATGGATTACAAAGGCATTCCTTTTGGACCGATGCCTGCTCTATGCGCCATAGCCGATGATGTCACAAAGGTTCATGCTATCTGCGTAAAATGTGGTTCACTGGCATACGTCAGCCATAGAACTGTGCAGAATGACAAACGTGTTCTTCTGGGTGAAACACAGGAATACGAACCCCTCTGCCGCGATTGCTATCAGCAAGCTATTGCCGAAGAAAAGGCCAAAAATGAAAAAACATCGCAATAAATTTGGCCGTATCGAAAATAATTCGTACCTTTGCACCCGCTTTCGAAAGAATGCACAATAAAGGTAGATCCGTTAGCTCAGTTGGTAGAGCACAACACTTTTAATGTTGGGGTCTTGGGTTCGAGCCCCAAACGGATCACAAAAAAGAGGTCATTCGACCTCTTTTTTATTTTCTTTCCCTTACATAAACCACTTTTGAAGAACCGTCGGACCGTTTCTCAACACAAAAACCTTGAGGAACGTCCAAGCGACGTCCATAGAGGTCGTAATAAGTCTTGGTCACTTCATGAGCCGGATGCTTGACGTTTTCAATAGCCGTTTCGCCTTTATCAATCATAAAAATATAGGTATTAAGGCTACGAGCTGGCAAACTGACAGTCACTTCGTTGACTGGTTCATCAATGGCAATAGGACTTTCTTGGCAGAGATTCGCAACTTCATTGCCTGTTGACAACAAATGTACACCACTCTTCACTTTAGCAGGCAGTATAAGCTTCAAGCTTTGAGCATTTTTAGTGGTATCGATAGCCATTACTATGAGTGAGTCACCCTTAATATAAGCCGTTGCCTCATAAGGGGCATTAGTCACAGCAGCAATACCTCTTGTCTGCAGACGGGTAGAACCAGTGACATGCTTTGAAAAATGCGACATGACATAAGCACGAGGCAACAGTGTGTTCTTTGTGTTACCTGGATTATACTTTGTCTCACCTGTACCAACAAAAGCCCAATGGGCACGCATATACCAATAGATATAGCCCGTACAGCCAGCCTGCATGCACTCGTTCAGTTCCTCCGCGAAGAGTAATTGTTCATGCCAATTGGGTAAACGATCTATATTGTCGGTCACTGAATGTTCTGTCATCCACACCTCCTTGCCATACTGGGTAGGAAGGATGGCCGAATACTTCATATACTCGAGAGGTGCATGCCCATAGAGGTGTCCTGCCACAATATCGATTTGCTCTCGGCATGTTGAATCTTCCATAAGCGGGTCAGTATAGTTACGAGTAAAGCCCAAACTCTCACCACTTATCAGCTTTACGCCAGGATAGGTCTTGCGGTCAAGCATATAGGCATAGTTCTTAACTAGTTTTACCAAATCCTGAGGATCGTAGAGGCAACCTGAATAGCTAACCCACCAATCAGGTTCGTTCTGGATGGATACAGCATCAACGTTGACTCCCTTCTTCTTCATCCACGCCAAAAATGTGTTTAGCCATGGGAAGAACTTCTCATAACAGTCAGTACGCAGCTTACCACGTTTGTTGCCCTGATCAGCGGCATTACCGCCTTGAGCAGTACCATTGGTCTTGTATTCACCAGGAGGTGACCAAGGCGTGCCAAACACGATTCCGCCACGCTGCTTAACAATCTTGGCTGAAGGCAGAGAGCCATTCCAATCGTAGGGTGAGTCCCAGTTTCCCCATTCCGGTACTTTAATGTCACCTTCAAAGTTTGGCGATATTTCCATACGCATGATGTTCAGTCCTATCTTTGATTCAGAGCCATAAAGCAATTTCACTGGTTGGGTGTCAGTACCAAACGGGCACATAGCACCATCACAGCAGGCAGCCCCAAAACCTGTGATAGTCTGAAGACGGGTGTCCGTCACTGTCAGCGTAATGGTCACAGCATGGACAACTGCAACAACAACCGATGCAAGAACTGTAATAATAATCTTTTTCATTGTTGATAATATGTAATCTTGTATGCTAATTGCGTGCAAAGGTACAAAAAACACTCAAAATATCAAAGGTTTTTCTGTAAATTACATATAAATGTTTTGTCACGTCAGCAATATTTCGTAATTTTGCAGCCAAAATAAAATAAAGTAATACAATGGGAGATAAAAAATTTAAGAGAACAACGGTGACCTCAGCACTGCCCTACGCTAACGGTGGTGTGCACATCGGTCACTTGGCTGGAGTCTACGTGCCAGCAGATATTTATGTGCGTTACCTTCGTCTGAAAAAGGAGGACGTCATGTTTATTGGCGGAAGTGACGAGCACGGTGTGCCTATTACAGTGCGTGCCCGCAAGGAGGGCATCACACCTCAGGATGTAGTAGACCGTTATCATACGATGATTAAGAAGTCATTCGAGGAATTTGGCATCTCGTTCGACATCTATAGCCGTACTACCTCGGAGACACATCATAAGTTTGCTGCTGAGTGGTTCCGTAAACTCTACGACGAGGGCAAACTGGTAGAAGAAACTACCGAACAGCTGTATGACGAAGAGGCTAAGCAGTTCTTGGCTGACCGCTATGTAACTGGCGAATGTCCCCACTGCCACAACGAGGGCGCCTATGGTGACCAGTGTGAGAAGTGTGGTCGCGACCTGAGTCCTACGGAACTGATTAACCCCAAGTCAACCATCTCAGGTTCCACCCCCGTGATGAAGGAGACCAAGAACTGGTATCTGCCTTTGAACGAATATCAGGAATGGCTGAAGCAGTGGATTTTGGAAGGTCACAAGGAGTGGCGCCCCAATGTCTACGGACAGTGCAAGTCGTGGTTGGAGATGGATTTGCAGCCCCGTGCTATGACGCGCGACCTGAACTGGGGTATCCCTGTGCCCATAGAGGGGGCAGATGGTAAGGTGCTCTACGTTTGGTTCGATGCTCCCATCGGCTATGTATCGAACACAGTAGAACTGTGCGCCAAGGAGCCTGAAAAATGGGGCTCCTGGGAGAAGTGGTGGCAGGATGAGGACACCCGTCTGGTACACTTCATCGGTAAGGATAATATCGTATTCCACTGCATCATCTTCCCTGTAATGATGAAGGCTCACGGCAAGTACATCATGCCCGACAACGTGCCATCCAACGAGTTCCTAAATCTTGAGAACGATAAGATTTCGACCTCACGCAACTGGGCCGTCTGGTTGCACGAGTATCTGGAGGACATGCCTGGCAAGCAGGATGTATTAAGATATGTGCTGACAGCCAACGCCCCTGAAACGAAAGACAACAACTTCACTTGGAAGGACTTCCAGGATCGCAATAACAACGAGTTGGTTGCTGTTTATGGTAACTTTGTGAACCGTGCCCTTCAGTTAACCAAGAAATACTGGAACGGCGTTGTTCCCGCCTGTGGCGAACTAAACGAGACTGATAAAGCAACTTTAGCAGAATTCAAGGACGTAAAGCAGAAGGTGGAGGCATTGCTCGACCAGTTCAAGTTCCGCGATGCCCAGTTTGAGGCTATGAACTTGGCACGTATCGGTAACCGTTATATCACCGAGTGCGAACCTTGGAAGGTATGGAAATGTGATTGCAAACGTTGCGAGACCATTCTGAACATTTGTCTGCAACTGACAGCCAACCTGGCTATAGCCTTTGAGCCCTTCCTGCCGTTCTCTTCGAAGAAACTGCGCGACATGCTGAACTTGGATAGTTTCGACTGGAACGAGCTGGGTTCAACAGACCTGCTGAAAGCCGGTCATCAGTTAGGCGAGCCCGCCCTGCTGTTTGAGAAGATTGAAGACGACGTTATTCAGAAACAACTCGACAAGTTGGCTGCTACAAAAAAAGCCAATGAGGCTGCTCAGTACAAGGTTGCTCCTATCAAGGACACTGTATCGTTTGACGACTTCGAGAAGCTCGACATCCGTGTGGGTCTTATCAAGGCTTGCGAGAAGGTGAAGAAGTCAAAGAAACTACTACAGTTCACCATCGATGACGGTTCTGGCAACGACCGTACCATCCTCAGTGGCATTGCCGCATTCTACGATGATCCTTCAGTATTGGTGGGCAAGCGCATCCTCTTTGTAGCAAACTTCGAACCTCGCAAGATGATGGGCATCGAGAGCCAGGGCATGATTCTCAGTGCTGTAGACTTTGACGAGAGCCTCAGCGTGGTGACCACGACGAAAGACGTAAAGCCCGGAAGCCAAGTTGGTTAAAGGTAAAAAGGTAAAAGGGTAAAAAGGTAAAAAGTAAAAAGGTAAAAAGTGCAGGCAATTATCTTAGCAGCAGGCATGGGTCGCAGGCTTGGCGACTATACAAAGGACAACACGAAGTGTATGGTCCCTGTAAATGGCGTACGACTCATTGATCGGCTGCTGGGACAGCTTGCTAAACAGAATCTGCAACGAGTAGTAATCGTTGTAGGTTATAAAGGCAAGGAACTACGCGAGTATATTGCATCACAATATGGCCAACAGCTAACAGCTAATTGCCAACTGCAATTTGCTGAGAATCCCGTTTACGACAAGACCAACAACATCTACTCGCTGGCCATTGTCAAGGACAAGTTGCAAGAGGACGACACGTTACTCATCGAAAGCGACCTCATATTCAGCGAGCGGCTTATCCCCATGATTGTCGACAACCCCTACCCCAACCTTGCCCTCGTAGCCAAGTACGAGACATGGATGGATGGTACGATGGTGCGTCTGGACGAAGAACAGAACATCGTCAATTTCATCTCTAAGGACGCCTTCGACTACAACGATGTCGACTCGTACTACAAGACGGTCAACATCTACAAACTCAGTAAGCAGTTCTCACAACAGAAATATGTGCCCTTCCTTGATGCCTATACTAAGGCTGTAGGCAATAACGAGTATTATGAGAACGTGCTACGCATCATCTCATTGCTGAACAACCACGACATGAAGGCCCTGCCCATCGGACAAGAAAAATGGTACGAGATTGATGACAAGCAGGATTTGGATATTGCCGAGGCATTGTTTGCCGACGAGCAAGACGTGCTTCGCAAATATTACGGACGCTATGGTGGTTTCTGGCGTTTTCCCCAGATGCTGGATTTCTGCTACTTGGTGAACCCCTACTTCCCCAGTCGCAGAATGAAGGACGAACTGCGTGCCAACTTCGACACGCTACTGACGGAATACCCTTCTGGCATGAAGGTGAACACACTGATTGCCAGCAAATGCTTTGGTGTCAGTGAGCCCTATATCGTGCCTGGCAACGGTGCTGCAGAACTGATTAAGGTCTTGATGGAAGAGTCGCAAGGCAAGATTGGATTCACCCGTCCTACCTTTGAGGAATATCCAAATCGATATAACAAGGACCAGCAGGTAACCTTCGTACCGCAAAACGAAGACTATCGCTACACAGCTGACGATCTGATGACATTCTTTGGCAATAAAGACATCCGCCAACTGATGGTTATCAACCCAGACAACCCCTCGGGCAATTTCATTCCCAAGAATGACGTGCTACGTCTTGCCCAATGGTGCGAAGACAAGGGTATCCGTTTGGTGGTTGACGAGAGTTTTGTGGACTTCAGCGAGGACTATGCCCACAATTCATTGCTTAGCGACGAGACACTGGAGGCTTATCCCCACATGGCAGTCATGAAGAGTATCTCAAAGAGCTATGGTGTGCCAGGTTTGCGTCTGGGCATTTTAGCCTCCGCTGATAAAGACCTCATCGCGCGAATTAAAAAAGAGGTGAGCATTTGGAATCTGAACTCGTTTGCCGAATTCTTCATGCAAATCTATAACAAGCACGAGAAGGACTATCAGCGTGCCTGCGCCAAGTTCGTGGCCGAGCGTGACAGCTTCGAGCAAGAGCTACGCACCATTCCTTTCCTGCACGTGATGCCTACGCAGGCCAACTATTTCCTTTGTGAGGTATTGCCTCCATATAAAGCCAGCGAGATAGTCATTTACATGCTCAAGCAGCACAACATCCTGACACGTGACTGCAGTTTGAAGCCCGGCCTCGACCCCAACAAGCAATACATGCGTATTGCTGTTAGGAATCACGAGGACAACATGCGCTTAGTAGAAGGACTGAGAACCATTACAGCCAAATGAAGATTTGTATCTGCGGAGGAGGCAACCTTGGACACGTCGTGGCAGGCTTTGTAGCCGCACAAAAGAAGCACGAAGTATGTCTCTTGACACGACACCCAGAGCAATGGAGTCAGAATTTGATTATTGAGGCCCCTGCCGAAAAGACCTATTTAGGGCACCTAAAGGGGTTGTTTAGCGATGCTAAACAAGCTGTTTCCGATGCGGATATCATTCTGCTATGCCTGCCTGGCTATGCTATTCGCGAAACACTGCTTCAAATAAAAAATTACCTAAGGACAGAAGCAGCCGTAGGTAGCGTGGTTAGCAGTACAGGCTTTTTCTTCGAGGCGATGAAGTTGCTGCCATCCTCACAATCGCTATTCGGATTCCAGCGCGTTCCTTTTATATCTCGCGTCATCGAGTATGGTCACCGTGCCCGATTGATGGGATATAAGGATAGCCTTAACTTGGCCATTGAGCGTGCAGAGCATCCAGAACAACTGCGCGACACATTAGCCGACATGCTGCAAACGCCTATCCAACTCTTAGGAAGCTATTATGAGGCCAGCCTCAGCAACAGCAATCCCCTACTTCATCCTTCACGCCTATACTCACTTTGGAAAGATTGGCACGAAGGTGAAATTTACACTCGCGTACCTTTCTTTTATGAGGAATGGACTGAAGAGACTGCACAATTCTATATTCAGATGGATAACGAACTGCAGGCTTTGTTGGAACTATTGCCTGTCCGAAAAGGTAGCATAGCCACCGTACTCGACTACTACGAAAGCACCGATGCCGTATCGTTAGCCCAAAAGTTACGTAGCATAGAGGCTTTCAAAGGCATATTGTCGCCTATGAAACAAGTAGAAGGAGGTTATGTGCCCGATTTTCAAAGTCGCTATTTTACAGAGGACTTCCCCTATGGATTAGCTATCGTTCATCGTTTGACGCATGAGAAAGGCGTGCATTCTCCTACCATAGACATGATTTATGATTGGGGAACAAAAATGCTGAACAGTTACAGCCAATACGCCTCAAAATGATGCGTGACGCGTTGCTCTACAGGAGGTAACGTCATATAGTCGCCATACGTACGCTCCAGATAATCTTTGTAGCCCACCATCGTCTTATATTGTTTCCCTTCGAACTCAATCTCTACTGACGAGGCAATATCCTCTGCAGGGAAACAGCCTTTCATCTTTGGCCCTGCCTCCGTCATATTGCACACTGTGCATGTTGGTTTCTCCAACACAATCAGCCTCTGAATCAGCCGAAAAACGTAGTGTGCACTTACCGGCAAAGACTTATAACACCAATAAGCAAGATACGACTGCAAAGGATTCGTGTTCGATATCTTGCAACGTCGAATCTTGTAAAGCAGTTTCTTTAACCTAAACACACGCTCTCGTCTGCTAAGATTATCCGTCACATAGTCGACAGGGAAAATATCCATATAGACACCTATCTCGTAGCCTTCAGTCTCGGTTTCAACCATTTTGGTACGCAGGTCTACCACCTTTGCAAAAGTATAGTAATAATGAGCCTCCATCTTCGGATTAATGGCACGATATACACCCTTATCATCACGATAAGACGCAAGAAATTTCTCATAATCCTCACGCGGCATATAGATGTCGATATCGTCGTCCCATGGAATATAGCCTTTATGGCGCACAGCACCTATCAATGTACCACTGGACAGGAAATACCTCAGTCCATGCGCTTCGCAGAAACGATGCACCTCGTCGAGTATTCCCATCTGAATACTGCGCAATTCCTGTATGTCTTCAATCTTTCTCATGACTTACGATCGTCCAAACAGCCATTTCTTGAAGAACGGACTGATACGCAGGATGTTTGAAGTAATGATACTGAAACCGATGATAACCAATCCTAAAACTGTAGAAAGGACAATGTCCAATACGAAATTGTGGGGATAGCTCTTAAAGAATTCACCTATCTGGGGCAGGTCAGGCATGAACAGGAAATGAATCAGATAAATATCCAGCGTACGCCTACCGATGTATTGCAACGATACACCCATGAAAGTAAACTTAGTAAAGTACTTCTGGTAGTGGCGGAAATACATAAAGGTAATGGTCAGCAGTCCGAATCGCGATACCGTCAATGGTATGATGGCCCACGTCATTCGCAGCGTACGCCATTTCAGTGCATCGAGCGTTGCCAGGATGACAATAATGATGACAATAGGGAAGAACCACTTGCTATCTATCACACGCTGCCACTTGTCCCAATAGCGATGCACGATATTGCCGTAGAGGAAGAACGGGAAATACAGGAACACCTGCACAAAACTCGAATCTTGAAGGAAAAAGAACAAATCCGTCTTGACACCCTTATAGCCTTGGGCCCATGAAAAATACTTGGGCAGATAGTTCGTTTCGTAAAAACCAATTGATATAAGAAACAGCAACGTGACGGGTATCCACGACTTCCATTTCAGCTTGCTTTCAAGATACGAGAATACGTAATAGATGATAAACATGTAAAGCAGGGCAATGGTAAACCAATAGCCGCCTTTCAAGGGGGAATGGAATGCATCTTCTACGGCAGGCCAGAAATGACGGTTCAAGATAGCCATAGCCAGAAAGAAGAAAACCACCGTAGGAATGGTTTGAACCTTAACTTTCTTCCATAACAGCATACCAAAATTCTTCAGGTCCCAAACCTGCGAGGCTTTATAAGCCAAGAAGCCACTGACAAAAAAGAACAGCGGCATTCTGAATAATATCAAGAAAGGAATAGCTGACGAATGTTTCCACTCCTCACCAAAGCCCATACCTGCCACGTGGTTGGCAACAACCAGTATCATTGTGAATCCTCTCAAGGCATCAAGCCACTCCAAACGAGGCTTTTTAACTACTGCATTATTCTCCATAGCTGGGTGCAAATTTACGCATAATATTTTGATTTTCAAATAAAATGTAGTATTTTTGCACATTGAAATGGATAATTTAAAGGAAAAGACGGCAAAAGGTATTGCTTGGGGAGCCATCAACAATGGGGCTACTCAGGTATTGAACCTTGTCTTTGGCATCTTTTTAGGACGTCTGCTTTCTACAGAAGACTATGGTATTCTGGCATTGATTACCATTTTCACCTTACTGGCAGGTTGTATTCAGGCCGCAGGTTTTTCGCAGGCGCTGGCCAATCTGAAGCCTCCCACTCAACGTGACTATAACGCAGTGGCATGGTTCAACATCATGGCAGGATTCTCCTTATATATGATACTCTTTCTTTGTGCACCACTGATTGCATGGTTTTTCGACCAGCCCGCATTGACTGATGTATCACGATTGGCCTTCCTTGCCATCCCTATCTCAGCTATCGGTATCGTTCCTAATGCCAAATTATGGATTGAACTGCGCAATCGTGAACAAGCCATTGCCAGCATTGCGGCTCTACTGACCTCAGGCAGTTGCGGTGTATGGCTGGCTTGGAACGGATACGGCTACTGGAGTCTGGCTTGGCAACAGGTCATATACATCAGTGTTGCCAATATCTTCAAATACTATTTTACACGCTGGATGCCCACTCTGCCTGTCGACTTCAGTCCCATTCGCAGGATGTTCAATTTCTCGTCGAAAATGTTAGCCACGAACATGCTGACAGTCATTAGCCAGAACGTATTGACATTTATCTTTGGTAAACTGCTTCCTATTTCAACTGTAGGACTATTCAATCAGGCGAACAAATGGAATACAATGGGGAGTTCACTGATTACAAACACAATGGCGCAGGTGGCTCAACCCGTCTTGTCGAACGTCAATAGTGAGGAGGAGCGCCAAGAGCGCATCTTCCGTAAAATGCTGCGTTTCACCTCCTTTCTATCCTTCCCACTGATGTTTGGATTGGCTCTGGCAGCCCACGAGTTCATTCTCCTGACGGTAGGACCGACGTGGGAACGTTGTGTGCCCCTGCTTCAGATTCTGTGTATTGGAGGAGCCTGCCTACCGCTACAAGGTCTTTACCAGAACTTTATCATCAGTCGTGGTCGTTCCGATATCTACCTGCGAATGGTAGCCCTTCAGATTTTTCTCCAGATAGGCATCACGCTGAGTCTGTCGTCACAAGGTATTACCACAATGGTAGCAGCCTTTTCTTCATTAAACGTGCTATATACCGTCGGCTGGCATCTTGCCCTTCAGCGCATACATCCTTTAGCTTTGTTCGATGTTCTGAAAGATACTGTTCCGTTTGCACTTATTGCGGCCCTTGTGATGCTGGCAACTCATTATCTAACGCTGTCCATCGACATGCTTTGGCTGTTACTGCTTGTACGTGTCGCCATTGCCGCCCTACTCTATTTCATCGTCATGAGGCTGCTCAACGTGGCAATTCTTAAAGAGTGCCTACAATTTATCCGAAAGAAGCCATAAGCTTTTTCTTATAGCACCATTTCACCGTCAGATAAGCAAATCTTAGCAAGGGGAGCGTCTGCTGATGAGCCAAGAGTCCTTGTAAGCATCTGAAAAACAAAGTTTGAGGTTTATAAGAGAGAACATCTGCTATCTGCTGTTTGCCAATCCCTACTGCCAAGGCCTGATAGTAGACATTGAGCATACCTATTTCAAGTGCAAACAGATAGTCCTGCTTTTTGTCATTCACAGAAAAGTACTGCCAAAGCGTTTCGTTGGCTTTAACGTATGACAACACATGCTTTGTCGACAAGTGGTTGGCAAATGTACTGGCTGAGGAGTCGTCTCTATAGAAATAGATGGAGTCATCTACGTATGCCATCTTATTCGCAGCATGAATCAGTCGTGGCGTCAGCGCCATGTCTTCAGCCATATTGATGCCTTCCACCGACTCAATGCCATGTTCCGTATAAACCGTTTTACGAATCAGTCGTGCCCAGATATGAGGAAGCAATGTATGCTGTATCAACATCAACTTCAAACATGCGTTCCTGTCCAAATGCGGTTCACGATGAAAGACTATTGTGCCGTCTTCGAAATGTGAACTATAGTTGCCCGATACAATGTCTGCACCCGTTTGCTGTTGACAGGCCACCAGTTTCTCAACAGCATCCAATGCCAGATAATCGTCGCTGTCTACATTTAACACAAAATCACCAGTCGCAGCCTCTAAAGCTGTTTTTCGTGCTGCCCCTAATCCACGGTTATGGTCATGACGGACCATACGGACCTGCTGTTCACGATGAGGGTATTCCGCAAGCACCTGCCGAATCACAGCCACACTATTGTCTGGCGTACAGTCGTCAACGAACACATATTCTATGTTGTCGTACGTCTGACCGAAAAGCGTCCGCGAACACTGTCCGACATATTTTTCAACGCCATACACAGGTACCAATATCGAAACCTTCATCATCTACTCGATAGGAATATGCTTAAACTTACTGTTCAGGAACGACATCAGTTTTGAGAGCCACTTGATGAGTGGAAAGATGCTTTGGAAATGTGACAACACCGTGAAGTCATGCAACATGCCGTTGTTGATACGTGAAAACCTCAGATAGTCATCTTTATAGAAGGAATCTACCAACTCGTCAATCATGCGCCGGTTCTCTGTCAACGTCTCTCTCCAACGCTGTTTGCTCAGTCCGCCGCTTTCGCATTTGGCCAACACATCCATCACGACAGAAATCCGCACCTTGTCCTTCACCAATGGCTCCACCACCGATTTCAGGTCGGCTATCAACTTGTATGACTCATCAAAGCCATATTTCTGTAATACCTCTCTGCGATAATACACTGACTGATGGCATATACCGATAGACAGCAGATCATACAGTGTCATCGTCTCTTTCAGCATTCTCACCTTTCCACCATATAAGTCACCACCAAGAATGATGTCGCCATCGTAACCGTTCACCAACGACAGGACATCCTTATGGACAAACTCATCGCCGGCATTCATAAATACCACGTAGTCGCCAGTCACCAACCGGATGCCTTTATTCATGGCATTATAGATACCATTGTCTTTCTCCGACACAGAAGTCGTAATGATGTCCTGATTCTCAGCTATAATATCGAGTGACTCGTCCTTACTACCGCCATCTATCACCACCGTTTCCTTCTGCACATAGTCCAACTGGCGTATGCTCTTGAGCGTACGCTGCAGTCCGTCGGCGTTGTTGTAGGTGACAACAATGATGGAATAGTTTCGTTGCTGATTGTCCATAGCTATTGATAATATTGTTCTACTAAGGCCTCCACACATTTTGGCACCAATCCGCTGATGCTCTCCCCTGCCCTCACCTTCTGTCGGATTTCCGTACTCGACACAGGCAGTAATGGCACATCGATGGTGCCACGATGCTCGTCGCGTGGATAGACGATGATATCATGATGCCATAGAATATCCTTCCAGTGGCGCCACCGTTGGAAGTGTGCCCAATTGTCACCACCTATTAATAATATAAAGGTATAGTCGGGATAGTCCTTAGCCAAGTGTTGCAGTGTGTTCCAAGTATAGCTGGGCTTGGGCAGATAGAACTCATAATCGCAGGCCACGACACCCTCGACACCCTCCAATGCCTTTTGTGCCATTTCAAAACGCAGGCTGTCATCCAACAGGTCGGAGTCATTACGTTTCAAGGGATTTTGGGGCGACACCATCAGCCATACTTCATCCAGCCTAGCACGACGAAGTATTTCTTTTGCCAAACTAACATGTCCAACATGTATGGGATTGAACGATCCACCAAAGATTCCGACCTTCTTCATTATATTTATTGGAAAGAAATTGCCTTTATTTATATCTTAGTTTTTTGAAAGAAATTATAATTAGTGAATGTATTTTTGAAAGAAATTATCAGAAATTATTCAGAAATTATTTTTCATTCGGAAGGGCGCAGCCAAAATTTCTGGCTAATTTCTGGTAATTTCTTTCCTACATTATTTATCTGTTTTATTTATAAATGATTCTATAACTTGTAGAGCTTTTTGTTTTGCTGTTTCTAAATCATCATTGACAACGATTGTATCAAACTGATTGGCAAAGGTCAACTCATAGGATGCTTTAGACAATCTTTCCTCAATAGCTTCCAGACTGTCAGTGGCACGTCCTACAAGTCTTTTACGAAGTTCTTCTATTGAAGGCGGCTGAATGAAAACACTCAAAGCGTCTTTACCATAGAACTTCTTGATATTAACACCGCCCTTGACATCCACATCAAATACTACATTCTGACCGGCATTCAGTTGTTTCTCCACCTGGCTCTTCAATGTTCCGTAGAAACGGTTTGCATAGACTTCTTCGAATTCCACGAATTCATCATTGGAAATTTTCTCGCGAAACTCTTCTGGCGACAAAAAGAAGTACTCCACCCCATTCTGCTCCGTACCACGTGGTGCACGTGACGTACAAGAAATACTAAAATACAATTTCAGTTCAGGATGCTCCTTCATCAACCACTGCACAATAGTAGATTTACCACTACCACTTGGTGCTGAGAATATAATTAACTTACCCTTTTTCATACCAATCTACAATTAAAGAAATTACTAGTGTATTATTCAAGCTCTTAATTATCTTCTGATATTATATGTCATCAATATATTCTTTATAATTTGTTTTTGTGAGTAACACGAAGTCATCATCTTCTGGCAAATAGAGATAGCGTTCTGCACGCAAACTCCTTTCTCCAAAATTGATAAGAAGTCCACGTTCGATATTACTGATACGCATATAATTAAACAGTTGTGCCCGATGTTCAGAATTCAATTTATCAACCGCTTTCAACTCTACAATGATTCCATTGTAGAAGAAATCTGCCACATAGAGTTTTTTCATTAGTTTCTCTTTATAGTAGATATTCAGCGGTTTTTCACGTTCAGCAATCATCCCTTCCATTTCCATCTCCATTTGAAGGGCTTCTTGATATATTGGTTCAGACAATCCACGGCCCAATGTGGCATGAACCTCCATTGCAGCCCCTACCACATCATACATTTCTTTGTATTCAGCCTTTGTCATCTACCCATTAATAATTTCTGATAATTTCTTTCCAAAAACATCCGCCCAATTAATTTCTGAATAATTTCTGGTAATTTCTTTCCAAAACATCCACACAATTAATTTCTGAATAATTTCTGGTAATTTCTTTCCAAAACATCCGCCCAATTAATTTCTGAATAATTTCTGGTAATTTCTTTCCATAAACATCCACACAATTAATTTCTTTCTAAAGGGCGTTCAAAACTTGTTCTTTAATCTGTTCCAACTCGTCCTTCATCTTCACTACGATGTTCTGCATCTCAGCCTGATTCGATTTCGAACCGGTGGTATTGATTTCACGCCCCATCTCCTGAGCAATGAAGCCTAATTTCTTGCCTTGTCCAGCAGCATCAGCCATCGTCTCGCGGAAATACTTCAAGTGGTTGGCCAAGCGCTGCTTTTCTTCGCTGATGTCCAGCTTCTCAATATAATAGATCAGTTCCTGTTCCAGTCGATTCTTGTCGTACTCAGCACCAGGAATCTGTTTCAATCCTTCCACGATACGACTGCGGATTTTCTCTACGCGAGCCTTCTCGTAGGGTTCTATTGAGGCCAAAAGCTGTTCGATATTATCAATCTTCTCTGCAAATTTCTTCTCCAGTGCAGCACCTTCCTGTGTACGGAAGTCCACCAAGGCCTTCACAGCCTCGCAGACACCCTGACGGGCTGCCTGCCACTCGTCGTCGTCCAGCACCTCTACTTCCGTCTTCGTCAACACATCAGGCATGCGCACCAGTATCTGCATCCAGTCAGTATTCTGCATGTTGTGGTCGTCAGCAAAAGCCTGCAACTGCGTCAGGTAGCCCTGCATCAGCGCTGTATTCACAGGTGCGGCCTCCGCAGCGGCATCCTTCTCAATCCAAAGGGCAAACTCCACCTTACCACGCTGCAACTGATCAGCTATCAACTGACGTATCTCCATTTCCTTCTCACGATAAAGAGGTGCAATACGAGTGGTCAGGTCAAGCTGCTTCGAGTTCAGCGACTTGATTTCAACATTGATTTTCTTTCCTTTGTAAGCCACGACAGTCTTGCCATAGCCCGTCATAGATTGTATCATAATCTGTTATACCTTATTATTAGTCGAGTAAGTGAAGGGACTTTCACCCTCCCTTCTCACGGAACCGTGCTTGACAGTCTCCCGTCACACGGCTCTTCGTACTTAACTCTTTTGTTTAAATTGTTAATAATTTTTTTTATCTCAATTTGTAAAGTCGCAAATATGGGATATACCCACCCATCCAATGAGAGAACATTTGCCTGTTGTGTGCTGCACATTCAGCGAGCCAGTCATAGGCTTTGCCAAGTTTCGTCCGAAAACGCTTATACTTG